>JAJZKY010000526.1 GCA_021803885.1 Planctomycetota bacterium | reverse complement strand
ACGGTTGAGAAGTCGCTGTTGTCGTCCAACCGGTACGGATGAAGCCGGGCCAGAAACTCGTTCACGGCGGTACTTGCCATTTGCATATTGATACTAATTACTGCAGGCCTGTCCTCATTAACACCGCGAATATACCCAGCTTTGACCTGTTGGCGATAAGCCTTCGGATCGGTCCGTTTGAGGCCGGCTGCCCTCAGCTGCTCAGCGAAATTGAGGAGACATGGTGAAGTGGTTAGCGTTATTATGGCGCTCCGTGTACGACGTTGTAGCGTTACCGGCGCGCTGGCTAGAGAACCGCAAGAAACCTCGGATAATATTTTATCGCTTCGAACACGTGGATGAATTTCCGGATTCCTTGAACCCTCATAAACTCTATCTCGCCGGAGAGAATGGGTATTTCTGGGCAGCTGCCATGTTGTGCCCTTGCGGCTGCGGAGACGTAATCGAGCTGAACCTTCTAAAGAAAGCCCGGCCCTGCTGGAGCGTAAATGAGCATCCTGACGGCTTGGTCAGCCTAATGCCATCAGTATGGCGCCGTGAAGGTTGCCACAGTCATTTTTTCCTCCGCCGTGGGCAGATCGAGTGGTGCCGGGACTATGCAACACAATCGATGGATCACTTCGCCTCGGCGACTACCAATGCGCACGAACGTCAAGCTGGCGAAAAGCATCCGCCAATAATATAGAGGCAGCATCGGTACCCTGAAGTTGGCTTCTCGAACGTAATCCGTCTTGGGGTTCTCAGCTGATGAGCACAGGTCGAGTCATTCATCGGTGTTCCGTTTCTCCTGTTCTATCAATGCGAATGCATGCCTATTCGATCTGAAGCGGATAGTAGTACGACGCCTGATCCTGTTCATGCGTTGTGGAGAGGTAATACTGCCCGGCATGGGCGCGCCGCAGATCGAGATCAACCGATAGCGTTTGCTGCTGTCCACTATTGTTGGTCGTCGCGACAGCTTCGCAAACCAAGCCTTTTCCATTCGAGTCGTGACTGACCGCCACAATATACCGGCCAGGGGAACTGAAGCGCGGCAGGATGATCGTCAGCCGAACACGAGCAGCAGGCAGCGAGACGGATTGCAATTGACCCGGCTGCTGTCCGCGAACTGTAGCAGCGTCCCAAAGATTGACCGTTTCTGCAACAACAGGCGCATTTGCTGTTGATGAGCGCTTCGACAACTCAATCCGAGCAATAGTGACAATCGCTGCAATGACTACGCAACCCGTGAAACCGGTTGCGAGTATGAGCTTTCGCCGCCGCGACCGATGCTCACAGCGCATCGTCAATAGACGACGCATACAGGCAGGACAGGTTGCGGCGTGATCGACGCGCGGATCGGATAGACGAATATTCCGGGATTTGCGGGCCAGTTCCAGTAGAAAGTCATCTCCGGGACAAGGGCCTTGCGGTGTAGTCTCGCCTGCAAGCACCCGCTCCTGATGCCGTTGCGCGATCCATTTCTCAAAACGGTCCTCAGCTCGGGAGGGCCAGCGCAGATTCAGTCGCATTGGGAAGAATCTCCAGACCGGGAGAGGTTCTGAAGAACCGATTCTAACTCCCGAAAGTAGGCGCGGCGTACCACCGTGTGGTCCATGTCAAATTCCTTCGCGATCTCCCGCCACGAGTATCCCATCCAGCGCCAATGAACGATGGAGTTGGCGAACGGGGAGAGTTGCGTTAACAGTTCACGGGCATACACCCGCTGTTCGATCTCAGGCCGTTCAGCGTACATCGGCTCCATATCCGCGAGCGAGCCATGCGTAAGCTCGCGGCTGAGCTTCGCCGCAACCTGTTTTGCGCGTCGACGCAGGACGCTCTTCACGCGCGCCGTCAATTTCTTTTGAGGTACGTCGGGGTGTCGGCTGAGGTAGTCTGCCGCATTGTGAACGGCGTGGTCCATCAAATCGTGCGCGGCATCACGGTCGTATAGATATGTCCAGGCGCAAAGAAGAGCATACGGCCAGGCTGCCCGAGCAGCGGCCTCCAACATTCGATCAGCAGTTGGGTTCCCAGTCGAACAGGCCCAACTCCACGTCCGATCTTGCCAGCGAGGACCATGTGGCGGCATTGGCGAGCATCTGCCCGAGGGGGATTCACCACCAGTTATCCAGAAGTATAGGCGATGAGTTTGTCGCCGGGCTGAAAAGAATTCCTGTTTTCGCGCCCCAAATCGCTTCGACATGTGCCTTTAGTAATTACGGAACACGCCGCTGAGGAGTTGGGCCGAGGAGTGCGTGTGCAAGTCCGCCAGTGTTGAGTAGCGGCGGTGCAAAGTGGCACGAGCGGCCTCTGGAGCCAGAATCAATCCGGTAAGCGTGGACGATGGAATTGCGCCCAGAGCCGCGACAACTCGCGTCCAAAGGCGACGCCATTCATTACAGCCCGCGACAGAAACTGCGCAGGAACCACACTGGTTTTCGTCGGAGGAACAGGACGCCATTCGATTTTCGTTGTCGCTGCTTCAGGGAAAATGGAAAGTCGGCATCCTCTGCCGACTCCAGGAAGGCCCAGTACGGCCCGGCGAACTGCGCCGACTCTTTCCGAAGGCATCGAAGAAGATGTTGACCCAGCACCTCCGCCAGATGGAACGGGATGGGCTGATTATCCGCACCGACAAGAGCGGGAAAGTACCGCACGTCGAATACTCATTATCCAGACCATATGGGCTAGCCGTTTTCAGTATTCTTGAATTTCTTGCCACATGGAGGGTGGAATATCGTCTTCAACAAAGCGCTGCTGCCGCAATTGAGCTTTTCGATTCCGGCTGCGTGATCCAAGAAGCAGTTCTGCAAAATCGAGAGCGTCGCGCGGAAAGGAAGGTGGGTACGGCGGAGGTCGGGAAAGCTGGCTCGACAGGCAGGCGGTTTATTCAAGAATGCCCGATCACTGCTCTTCTACAAATCGGACGCCGCCGAGAGTCTCCATCCCCAAAACACTGAGGCCAACCTTTTCAGGCTGGCCTCGCTTCCTGCCCACCGAGGGGCAGGGGGAGTTTCTACTACAATTCTACAGGGACACCCGAATGTGTCAAGGTTGGGAGTTTGGAGCAGGCCGTGGCGATCGTAAACGTTTATGTCGATGGGTTCAATCTGTATTACGGTGCCCTGAAGCGAACTCCCTACAAGTGGCTGGATCTCGGAAAACTCGCGCAAACTTTGTTGCCCAGAGACACGATCCAGGAACTTCACTACTTCACGGCGCGGGTCAGTTCCAGGGCTTACAATCCCTCCTCGGCCCACGATCAGGGACTTTACATCCGAGCGCTCAAAACAATCCCAAACCTGCACATCAAGTACGGACACTTCCTGACTCATTCCGTTCCAATGTACTTGACCAATGTCGCACCCGCGCAGAAGGTCTGGGTGGACAAGACGGAGGAGAAAGGTTCGGACGTGAACCTCGCCTCCCACCTGCTGCGGGACGCCTACACCAAACGGTTCGAGGTGGCGGTTCTTATCACCAACGATTCCGATCTGGCGGAGCCGGTACGCATTGTTGCCCAGGAGATTGGACTGCCGGTCGGAATCCTCAACCCGCATCAATTTCACAGCAGGGAGTTGCGCCAGTACGCGACCTTCATCAAGCGCATCCGGCAAGGGGATCTGGCTTCCAGCCAGTTTCCTCGGACGCTGACCGACCGGAAGGGCACGTTTGCGAAACCGACCGGATGGTGAAGCGTGGCGCGGGGCGCATTGGAATCGCCGTCCAATTGCCGTCCAATAGCGCGCGCCGAGAGGGCTAAAGCGGGACTGAGGGAGCCACCCGTCCCCACTAGAGTCAATCAGTTACCTCATTTTTGGAGACTTTCACGGCGGTAACACGGGTTCAAATCCCGTCGGGGACGCCAAAAAATCAATAAATTATAATAAAAAAGACGCGGCGATAACAAGCCTGTACGTCACTGATACGTCATAGACCAATTCTGTGAGTGGCGTTTTGTGCTCGCTCCGAATCGCGCGACAGTGCGGAGAGCCTGTCGTAGCCCCCACTATCCCCTGAAGCCATCCGGTGCGGGGCGGGTTCCCACTTTGACAATCCGAATCAAAATAGGAAATTCGGTCAGGACCGGATAACGGAGCGTTTATCGAAGTCTAGAGGATTGTGGTACGTTACTTTTAGTCATCACGATGAACCCGGAAAACAGTTTAGCCATCGATCAAATCTATCACGGTCGCGCAGAGAAATTGATCTCTCGCGTGCGTTCGTCGAGCGTTGCGCTGAGCTTTTGGTCCCCGCCGTATTTTGTCGGCAAAGAGTACGAGAAAGATGAGACATACGAATCTTGGCAAGCTTTATTAAGGTGCGTTATCGAGGGGCATGCGTGTAT
>JAJZKY010000525.1 GCA_021803885.1 Planctomycetota bacterium | reverse complement strand
AAAGAGATCCTCGCGGAAGCGCTAACGTACTGCACATCTCCGCAGGGCCCCTGGTCTGACCAAGACTCTTGGTGGCAGGGACGGTCTGCGCCGGCGCGGCTCAATCTTGCGCCCAATTCGCTGCAAATACCTGCACAACCTCTCCAACCACAACCGCTCAATACAGCCTTCCCTTAGGAATCATTAATTTTCTTGACAATAGTTTGCGGCGTCTGAAAATATTCCCCCACGGTAGAGGTGGTCCGACCATACCCCTGTTATTTCGACCCCTTGGGTTAATCCTCTATCTGGAGGCAATATGCAGGCAACGTATAAATACGACGCACAGAGGATAACTGTGCAGGGAGCATTTTTGCTCTTCGCCGCAGTTATGTTCCTCTTTTTTCCCGCCATGGCCAGTGCTCAGATTGCCGGTGCCGGCAATATCCAGGGCCTGGTCACGGATGCGACGGGCGCAGCGATTCCCAATGCGGCCGTTACCATTACCAACGAGGCGACGCACGTCAAGCACACTACTAAAACAAGCAGCGCCGGGCTCTATCTGTTTCCCGGAATTTCACAAGGTACCTACGACCTGTCCGTGAAAGCCAAAGGGTTCAAGACTTTCGTGCGCACACACATGGTCCTCGACGTTGGCATGAGCATCGCCGCGAATGCAACGCTCGCAGTGGGCGCCACCACACAACAGGTGACCGTGCACTCCGAGGGCTTGGCGCTCCAGACGCAGAGTCCAACCCTCAAGCAGGTCATCGGCCAGCACGCCATGACACAAATGCCCCTCAACGGGCGGCACATGACCCAGTTGATCACTCTGGCGCCAGGCACAGCCCCAGCCCCCGGCAACGATATCACTACCAGTAAGTCCTCTTACCAGTCCATCTCTCTGTCCGTGGCCGGCGGCGAAGGCAACACCACCGTATACGAACTGAACGGCGGCGACAACATGGACTACATGGTAATGTCGAACCTGCCGTTTCCCTTCCCTGACGCCGTGAGCCAGTTCAACGTGGAAACCACGGTCATGGGCGCGCAGAACGGCGGTGAAGCCGGCGGCATGGTCAACGTGGTTACCAAATCCGGAACCAACCACTTCCACGGCGACGTCTTCGAGTTCATCCGCAATAACTATATCGACGCAACCAACTTCTTCTCTTCGGCACCAGACCAGCTTCACGAAGACCAGTTCGGCGGCGTTCTCGGCGGTCCGGTCATACCCAACAAGCTTTTCTTCTTTGCCGGCTACCAGAGAACACGGCTGACCGCGGCACAGGCCAACCACGAGGTTCTTGTGCCAACAGCGCAAAACTTGGCGGGCAACTGGTCCACTACGGACGGCAACCCGGCCACAAATTCCAACCCCTGCTCATCGAACAACGTTCCTGTTCAGCTTTACAACCCCCTCACCGGTGCGGCACTGCAAGACAACCAGTATCCGGCTGGAACCACCCCCAACTACGCCCCGTCGTCACTGGCTCTGGATAAGTATTTGCCCAAGCCCAATCCGGCGATCGACATTCACAACTGCGGTGAGACCTCGTACACGGTCCCGGAAGACTACTACACCAACCAGTTTGTAACCCGGGAAGACTGGACGTTGAGCCCCAAGCAGAGCGCATTTTTCAGCGTCAACTTTAACGGCCACCAGGTTCCGGCGTTCTTCAGCCCCACGAACATCTTCGTCACCGATCCGGCCGGAGACGTTCAGCAGGCGTATAACTTCACGCTGGGTGACACCTACACGTACTCGCCTCATTTTGTGAATGCCGTGCACATCACGGTGCTCCGGCGCACGGATAATCGCGGTTACAGCGCAAGCGATATCAACGCGTCTAATCTCGGTGTCAAAATTTTCCAGTATGAGAAGGCCGGACTGCAGGTCCAGGAAGGCAAGTGGAATATCGGCGGCGGCCTCAACTCTCTGGCCCACTTCGATGACAACTCGCTAAGCATCAACGACGATGCCACCTGGGTCATCGGCAAAAACGAGTTGATGTTCGGCGGGCAGTGGGTATCCAACCAGCTCAACATCGGCAACGTCTACGAAGGCAACGGCGTCTTCAACTTCAACGGCAGATACAGCGGCAGTCCCAATGGACTATCGGGCACCATAGGCGACCAGAACCTGGACTTCCTGACGGGAGCAATGAACGCCTTCCAGCAGAGCAAGGAACAGCAGAATGCTCTGCGCGGTCCATTCCCCGCCCTGTATGTCCAGGACACCTACACGGCCAACACCCACCTCACGCTCACCGGCGGCCTCCGCTGGGATCCCAACATCATGCCCTACGACGCCAAGAACCGCGGCCTGGTCTTCAACCATGCCGACTTCCTGGCCAACAAGCACAGCACGGTTTATCCCAACGCTCCGGCCGGCATGCTCTACTACGGTGACACCGGCGTTTCCCGCCGCTTCACCAAGAACTCTTGGTGGGACTTCTCGCCCAACGTGGGCATCATGTACGATCCCACGGGTACGGGCAGAACCGTACTCCGCGCCGGTGCCGAAGTCGCCTATAACCTTCCCAACGTCTTTACCTCGCAGCGCAACCAGCAGAATCCACCCTTTGCCACTGCATACTCCAACGCGCCAACAACCGCTTCGGGCCCCCTGGACTTCGGCAATCCATGGGCCGTGGGAACCACTACCACGAATCCGTTCCCCCAGCCTCTCATTCCCGCCTCGAATGTGGCCTTCTTCCCTCAGTCCCAGTACATCTTCATGCCGTCGCACTTCCTTGACGCCTACACCATTCAGTGGACGGCGAGCATCGAGCAGGAAGTCGGCCGTGGATGGCAGATGGAAATTGACTACATTGGCAATACAACCCGGCACGATCCAATCGCGCTGTCTCCAGACCCCGCCACTTTCGTTCCCGGAGTTTGGGGACCAGAGGGCACTGGCTGCACCGGCGTCGTGACCACCGGTCCGGGCGCGGCAACCCCGGGAGCGCCGGGAACCCCGTGTTCCACAAAAGGGAACCAGGTAGCACGCTTCCGTCTCACCGAGCAGAATCCTAGCCAGGGCAACCTGATCCAGGGCGGCGGCGGCGGTTCCAATATCATCGACGACGAGGCCATGGCAGATTACAACGGCCTGGTCCTTTCGGCAAACCATCGCCTCTCCAACACCTTCAACATGTTTGCCAACTATACCTGGTCCCGCTGCCTGAACATCGCGGACGCAACAGGCGACCTCGCCGGCACTGGCGTTGAGAATCCATTAAATCCCTCGTTGGATTATGGCCCCTGCGGCTCCAACCTCCAGCAGGTCTTCAACCTCAGCCTCGTAGCCATGAGCGACTTCCACTTCGGAAATCGCGTGGAGAGGCTGTTGCTCAACAACTGGGAGATTGCGCCGTTGCTCACGACCCACAGTGGCAATCCCATCAACGTGGTGGCGGGAGCGGATGTCTCCCTGACCGATGTTGGCCAGGATCGTCCCAACCTCGTGCCCGGAGTCAATCCCTACCATGAAGTCACATTCCGAAAAGCACACTCTGAAGCGACCCGCGAGTACCTGAATCCTGCGGCATTCTCCCAGGTGTGCCCTGCGGGCAATACGACGGGTTGTGCGGACGCAGGAACCTACGGAAACCTCACCAGGAACAAGTTCGTAGGCCCTTCGTTCTTCGACGTCGATGCGCAGGTCTCGCGCCTCTTCCCCGTTTACACCACCTCGTCTGAAACCATGAACCTTGATCTCCGGTTGGAGTCTTTCAACATGTTGAACCACCCCAACTTCGGCGGAATTAACGGCAATTTGTCGAGTCCGGATTTCGGCCAGGCCGGATCGTCAAGTGGCGCCCGCGTCTTCCAGGGAGTCATCAAGTTCATCTTCTAGACAGCCCGCCAACCGCAACTTTCAACCGCTACACCGCGCCCGCCCTCAACAGGGGCGGGCGCGGTTTTTTGGTAAGCATCGTCCCGCAAAACCAGAGGCTTTATGGTTTGTGGCCCCTCAAAGGGACCTGAGGTGGCGTACTGGCATTTGCGCAACCTGCCCTGCTCCCGTGCCGCAGCGATGCCCCTGGGGAGCAGGGCCTCACAAAAAGTCAAGCCCTTGAATCCATAACTCTCGCTCTCGCAACAACTTGGCTTTGCCGGTAATTTCCCGCGTTTCTCGTAATATAAAAACAAAATCGCGCTCTGGGCGCACAGCCGCTGACTTGCCGGCTCGCTGACCTGCTGACCCGCTGACTCGTCAAAGAGAAACGCATGACCATCGTGAACCCGCCAACTCCGCTGGCCCCGCGGACTCTGAACGGCCGGGGACAAAGCTGACATTTTAGACCGGGCACATCCCTGACACTTTTTCCTTATCAGGAAGGTTTT
>JAJZKY010000524.1 GCA_021803885.1 Planctomycetota bacterium | reverse complement strand
GAGACGGTGACGCAATCAGTCTGGGTGAGCTTATTTGGCCTAGTGAGTGGGTGCTGTAACAGCATTCACGCCCCGCCCCCACTCCACCAAGCGACTGTGACGGTAAGGACAAAAAGGCCTCCACCAGCCGGCCGGCCGCCGCCATTTAATTGAAAGGTGCGCGAATTGCCGCACTCCGTCACGCTCGACGTTACATCAAATTGGACCGTATCAGTCGGCAAGCTCTCATTCTGCGTCTGCAGAGTAATACAAAGCGCCTCGTTGGCCCAGGTGACTGAAAAACTCGGGCTTGTGAAGGCACCAGACGGATACGTCCAACTGTTGGAGTACGTCGACTGCCCGGGGTTGGTCACCACCGTGAGCGGCCCGTACCCTGTCGAGGACGAGAAGTTCAACGTCAAACTCGGCAGCGTGCCGCTGTCGGGAACCGGAGGAGGGGGCGGCGGCGTCGCCACCACAACCGGCGTAGGACGCGGCTTGGGAGCCGGCGTTGGAGTTGTGTGAGAAGAAGGTGCCCCGCCGCCAGCTTTGGGGGATGGCGTAGGGGTCGCAGCCGGCGACGGGGCGATAGGGGGGGGGAGCGGTCGGAGAAGGGCTCGGCGTAGCCACGTTGCGGTTATCCTTGCCGAGCTCGGCTTGGGGTAACTCTGAGGTCAAGGTTTGCTTGACTTGCGGGACCGCAACGGTCTTAGGTGCACGGGACAGCTGTCCGGCCAGGAACGCGGTGATCGGGTGTCCGCTCACTTGCGCGGCACCGATACCGGCTCCACTAAGGATTAACAAGGTAACAACCGCAATGAGAAGTTTTTTCATCACCTGTGGATTCCAGGGTCGTCAGGAGGCGCGCCAGGGCCAACACTACTGCCACCCGAAGGGGGTGGAGCGCCACCCGTCGCATCGACTACGCCAGTTGACAAAACCATCATGGCTAGCAAGATTGCTAGCACTCCCCCTCTCTTGAACATTAGCTATTCAGTACCCCCGCATTAGAGCACATTACCGTAGCCAAGTTTCCAGTGTTACAACTGAGTTCGTCGTTTGGGACAAACACCGCACCAAACGTCCACCCATCGGGATGACTAATGGGTTGGTAATTGGTTTCGAATGTTCCTGGTACGATTTCCGATATCCCATTTGTGCCTGTGGTCACATTGGTCTTGCCGTTTGGAAAGATCACTATATCGGACCAATCCTTAGAGGGGTATTCCATGATGAACGCGTATGTTGACGAAATCCCATAGTTTGATTGAAACACCGGGGTCAGTTGTACCAGCACGAGCTTGGTTGGCCAGTTGGGTGTTACGACCCACCTGTCGCCTTGCAGGAGTTGACCCTCTCCTGTAGAGCCACCGTAGAAGAACTCGCCTCCGGGGGTGGCGGTCGATTGATTCAAGATGGGAGCGTCCCAGTACTCGGCCCAATTTGAGAGAGCAATATCCTTGAGGAAGCCATAACCCCACTCCGTAGCGGTGCAATTGCTGACGGAGTTCGTGTTATTCACGATCATCACAGGCGGGATGTAGCTCTCCCAGTTCGGAGGTAGAGCCTTCGTCCCGTCCATTGAAGCCCAGGGATCGTTGGCCGGAGCCTTCACGTACGGAATCTGAGCATGTCCAGTAACAGCTTGAGCCAGTGAGACATTGCTCGGAGGCAATGCATGGCAATTGATGGTTGAAGTGTTCACTGGGCTCGGTGTAGGCGTCGCACTCGGTGAAGCCTTGGGAGGACTCACCTTATGAGATGCCGGATGCGGACTCGCCGCAGCTCCACAACCGCCTATTAGAAGAGCGAGCCCTACGAGGCTAGCCGCCACAGTCGTTGATCTATATATTCTCATACTTCTTCAACCGCCTTCATTCGCATTCTCTTATACTTGTGCTTGATAGTAAATACCGAAACCAAAAATCGTTACACATTCGCAACGCTATACTCCTTCAACACTCTGGTATCTGGCGGTGGGGCTCGTGAGGATCTGACGTCCGACTCACCAAGTCACAACATGACACAAAAAGCCGATAACGATTGCATTTTGGGGGGCAGTGGTGTGTATTCTCCTTATGCGATTAACCGACGCGCAATTACGGCAGATAAACTATGCCTGGCGCAACGTCTGCAGCTCGAGATTAGCTTCCGACAAGGAGCTGCCAGAAAGACTACTTAGAGAGCTGCAAGCCCTGCCTACCAGGTACGAAGGCGACGACGAAGCGCTGCTGGCGGCGGTGAAAACTCTGATTGCGAGCGCGACAGACTCTAAGGCTACTCGACAAACATTACTGGGAGCCTTGAAGGCTGATTTCTATCGAATCATGGGTGACGAGATAGGCTTGCCGGCAACAACTATGTCCTCCTTTAGCAGCATGGCTTCATTGCTGGATGAGCTTGACGAGGCCCTGGTTGAGCTGGAAGCGGTGGAGGCGGGTGTCTTACCAGCACCCGATCTTGATGCGCTCTTCAAGATTCATCGTCAACTCGAGCCGGAGGAGGATCCTCTTGCTGCCGCTGTTGGTGCGCGTCACTATCGGTTGGCGTTAGCTGAGCGGGTCCAATTTGTCGCCCGCAGGCTCAACACTCACGCGAGCCAAGTTGAGCTTATCTTGAATGCGAAGGCTCTGACTCATGAGCTGCAGGCTGAGGCATTAACGATGACGCTTGAAGAGGCTCGTCTGGCTGGCTGCTATAAGTAAAGTTGCTTGTGCTTTAAAGAGGGTTATTGAGCTCCGCGAGTGTCACCAATGTTTTATGGCTCATCACTGCATTTGGAGTCATAACAGATCCATACTGCTTATGCACAAAGACAGAGCGACAATAGCTGCTATTGGCGGGCTAGTTCTCTAATACAAACCCTACTCTGGCGGCAACTCCGCCTCCGATCCCATCGGCAAGTGATTTTGTGACTGCTACCGGTATTACCTGCAGCGCATGAGCTTGAGTGAGGACGGTCTTGGCCGGCAGCCTGGGTTAGGGATTATGGTTAGCAGTAACCTCTAATCCGATCGAATAGACTATGGGATTTCCTGCAATATCTAGCGAAGTGTCGTGCTACGGATATTTAGTTGACATAACAGCTGTGGCGTGGTTCCTTTTATTTAGGATTCCGTTAGAGTGACCAGCTACCACAATAATAAGTACTACGTTTTCGAAGGGCTATAAGTGAAATGTCATCATTCATCTCTAGCCATCGAATTATTCTGGCCGTAGCGACAGCTGTCATATTGCTAGCTGGTGTGGGCGGCGGGCTAGCCTTAACCTTATTGAGGCCGACCCAACTCACTGTTCTGATTCAAGATGTACCGCGTTCAACGCAGGCGTCAGTCCTCATAGTTGGTCCCGGTGGGTTTTCGAGACACCTGGCTAACAGCAAGACGTTGACAGTTCCCGCAGGTAGGTACCGCGTTCAGGCCTCACCAGAACCTGATGGCTCTAGTATGGTTTACCCAACGAACGCGATTACCTATATCTCGGTTCCGTCTAACTCCTCTCGTAAGGTGGTTGTTGACTATGCGGACATCGTTCCTGCTACGACTAAAGTCGGCACCCCTGCAATGCTCAACGGCGCAACCGTCACTAAGAGTGCCATTCTTGCGCCAAGCTCCAACCCAGGGGTGACTAATCTAAAAGCGGGTGACATTCTTGTATTCGGGCAAACTCCGGAAACCCCCAAAGGGCTCCTGGTTCGAGTCACCGCTGTAACCACTACCAGCGGGATGACGACTTTGACCGTAACACCCGCTCCCATCACCGCGGCTTTGACTAGGGCCAAAATCAACCTCGTGATTCATTTCAAGCCAACATTAGCTACTGGTTTGGTGGATTTCTCGGGTTCTAGCTCCACGTCTTTCATTAGCGATCAGCTCGGTGGGCCCGTTGCAGCTGCCGCGTTGAGCAAAACCGCCTTGGTCAAGTTGTCCTGGAGCCCGCATTTGCCAGCCTATGCTCTTGCTGCCGGCCAAAGCACACCGCTTTGCTCTGGCTCCCAAGCATCAGGCGTGGCGGTTACAGTCAACCCTACTGCGTCCGTTGCTTTGAGCCTCACCGCCACAATCTCTGGCTCTTGGGGGTTTACCTCGGGACCGCAATTCCGGATGGTCATCAGCGGCAACGAGACCGCGCTCGCCGAACTGCAGGCCGATCTCACCGGGAGTTGTAGCGACAGTGCAACTATGACACTGTACGACCTGCCGCCAGTTGATGTTCAAATTGGACCGCTCCCCATCGTCATTGTTCCTCAAGTTCAGATGCACGGATCATTCCAAGCCGATCTGCATGGGTTCGTTACTCTGGGGGCCAAGCAATCGATTACGGCGTATGGAGGTGTCGTCTATAAGAATGGAAAG
>JAJZKY010000523.1 GCA_021803885.1 Planctomycetota bacterium | reverse complement strand
GGGCGCACAGCAATTGAAGAACGGCTTGGAAGACCAGTGGCGTCTGCATAGGGTCCTCATGCAATCTGCTGGCCTTGCGCGATGAAATACTCAATCAGCCGTAACATGCCGGAGATGGCCAGGAGACCTCCCGCAGTCATGGCCGATGGCAGCCAACTGCGGCCGCTCCGCCATTGCAATACCGTGGCCACGACAGCAATGCCTGCGCCCACTGGACAAATGACATTGCAGACCCAATTCACCGCATTCAGGAATGCGCCCTCGGGCTGCGCCGCCGTCTGGCCCTGTACCGCCTGCCCAGTCGCAGGCACCATACCCAGGTTTTGCGCCACACATGCCGCTGGCGCCAGGATTGCTGCGCCAACAACGCTAATCAACATGAAAGCCTTGGCCTGTTTCGAGACTGCGGCTGCCATGCGCCGAATCAACTTCACCATGGAGTTCCTCCTCGGCGGGGCTGCCGCCGCGAGAAGAAACGTAGAGCGGATGTAGATCTCGGACAAATTCCAAGAATCGTGTACGGCAGTCCTTTGTTCTCGAGGTGGAATGCAGTCTGGAGAATCGTTCTTACGCGCTGGCCGCGTATGCCAGAACCCGTGCTGTCGATGGTCTCTGGAAAAGTGCTGCCACTATTAAAGACATGCAGCTGCCGAATTTATGATTTGACTTTTGATCTATCGCGAAGAAAACAAGACCACATTGCTCGTGACGATTCGTTTCCGCACTTGAGTGCTCGTTCCCAGTTCCACTCGTTCGCGCACTTGAGTGCTCGTTCCCACTTTGACTCGTTTGCGGAATTAAGTGTTGGTTCCCAGTTTCACCCGATTGCGTACTTGAGTGCTTGTTCCCACTTCGCCTCGTTTGCGAGCATGAGTGTTAGTTCCCACTTTGACTCGTGTGCGCGATTGAGTGCTGGTTCCCAGTTTGACTCGTCTACGCAATGAAGTTGGTATACAGATGTCTGCGGAGCAACGGTCTTATCGTTCCTAAGTCCCTCAGACCCCTGGGAACACTGCCTTCGGGCCTCAACGACATAAGCCATGGGACATGCTCCCGAGACAACAAAGCGGCCCAGTCAAAGCTGGGCCGCTCATTCGATAGCTGACAAATTATGGCTGCGGATGGACGTTGCTGTGCGCGTTGGCAGAGGCATGGATTGACTGAGTGGAAGGGCCGACCACGGCTTGCGGCCTGGTGAAGATGATGTACATTTCCGTTCCGGCCGGTACGTTCACGACGATATGTTGCAGCGTCATCAGTTGCATCACCTGTTCGTCTCCGGCATTGCCTACGTTCTGTGCCAGGCTCTGGCGCAACATGTCCGATTCGCTGTAAGCGCCCGAGAGGTTGTTCTGGCCGACAAGCATGGCCGCTGCCTCCCCAATTCCGGACACCGATCGCACCAGGAAGCTTCTGCCCGTGTTCTTTCCTGTCACCTGGCCTTTGATCGCTTCGAGGTTAGTGTTCGCCGCCACCGCACTGATCGGAATCGATTGGCCTCCCGGCAATTCGAGAGACTCAAACGTGATGTTGACCAACCCCGATGGATCGGCCTGCGCGATCTTCCCAATCGCCCGCGTCCCTGCCGGAATGAGGATTTGTCCATCCCGCTCGTAGTTGTATTCAATGATCGCCAAGACCGGCGAGTGGAGAGCGGTGCTCACCATCGTCTCAAGCCGTGCCGCCACATGAAACCCGGCCTCCAGGCCCAGATTGTCGATGGCTGGCGTGCCTGGATGATCTGCCAACGCATCTCCACTGTCGCTTCGATGCGCCACAAACACCAGTGAGGATTTACGAAATTGTTCCTGCTCGGTGTTCGCTGTCTGCTGTTGTTGTGCCGGGTTCCCTGGATACGGAGGAGGCGTCCAGTTCTGCTCCGTTTGCGACGGGTTGGGTGGCTCGAATTTCGGCACTTGTCGCAGCGATTGTTGCCCGAGTCCGTGTGCGCCTGTCGAAGTGGATTGCGTTGAGCCACGATTGGCCCGTGAGCCAAACTTCAGAGTTTTCGTTTTCTCGATATCGTTCTGGCTGACTTCCCCCGGCTTCTGTTCGTCCTGTGCCATCGGAGACATCTTGTCCGTCGGAACGATCGAGCCTGGAGTTGCAGGCGCGCCGTAGCGTCCCAGATTCGGCTTCGATGCTGCCTCGCCGGTCTTCTTTTTGTGGGTACCCTTGGTCGATAGAAGTCCGAACAGAAAGATGACGAGCACCAGGATTGCCGCAGCCCCGATGAGGATTCGGCCCATGTTGTTTTGACCGCTACCACCTCCCCGCCTCGCTGCCAGCACGAACGGTTGGCCTCTGTGCGAAGTATCCGTCGCATCCTGCTCTGTGTTCTGGCTCCAATCGTCGATCGGAGCGATCTTCTCCGCTGGCTCTGCATTCTTCACGGGGACGGTGCTTGGCTGTGGCATGATGGGTTTCCTTTCCTAATTGGTGGGTGCCACGAAGGGCACGGGAAGCAAAATGGGAATATCGACCGAGCTGGCAGTGGCGATCTGTAGCTTTAATCGCTCGTGGCTTTGTTTGAAGGCTGGCCGAGCGAACTCGACGGCCCCGTCCACGCGTTCGCCCGGAGCGAGTTTCCGCCCCTGCATCCGGTAGTCGGCGATGGGAACTTGCTCGGCCATAATCTTGTGCTTCTTCTTTGACTTGGACTTTATTTCGTTGCCCGGACTGCTCATCTGGATTTGTGGCGGCAAGACCTCGACCCACTGGTCGCTCCTGTTCCAGACCGAGTAGGCAACCAACATGTTGCCGTCGTGCTCCGTAATCTCACCGAGGGCCGCTTGGATGGGCTGGACCGCGTGCTTACTGGAATGACGGTTGTCGTTGCCGCCCGTCGACCAGTTCGGTGTCGCCACGTGCGATTCCCTGGCCAATGCGAGATCCAGGGGCGACAGATGCTTCGCTTTCACCGCAGTCGAAACGGGCGAAAGCATGTCCGACGAGCCAATCAGGAAGCTCTGCGGAGGCTTGTAGTCCACAACAAAATCGACTGCGGCATCGCGGGCCTCCTTGCCGTCCGAGATCAGATGGAGACTGATCTCCTGGCCCGAGCGCATGGCGATGACGAGATTGCTTTCTGCCGGTTGGTTGGTCGATGGCTTAACGAACACCAGCCGTGGCTCGTCGTCCGAGTGCTCCACCGCAAACAAAGTTGGAGCGCCCACAGCGACCGAACTCACGGCATCCGGCAATCGAATGGTCGTGGTAAACAGCGGCCGAAGATGCAGGGTCGTGACCGTTCCCTGCGATAGGCTTACTTCGCTGATGAGCGCCTCTACGCTGCGGACTTGCTGGTGTGCGCTGCCGAGCTTCGGATCAGATGCCGATGGGACCTGCTGCGCGAGTCCGGGGGTTAGGCCCGCGAGCAAGAGAAAAGACAAAATGCAATTCCATCTCATGGTCGATTTCCTTCCTGCAACGTGGTGTCTGGATTCTTCATCGAGTGCAGCTCGATCTCTTTGAGATACCGTCGCCGCACCGCTTTCACATAGGCGACAACATCGGCATTGGAGTAGTTCAGTCCGCGCATCGCAAGAGGCCGCGCTCCACAGTAGTAAGCGGCAACGACAAGGCGCAGGTCCCCAGAAAACTCCTGGAGCAACAGGGCCAGGTATCGCACGCCGCCGCCAATGTTATCGCTCACAGAATTCCGGTCCCGAACGCCGAATCTCTGCGCGGTACCCGGCATGAGTTGCATCAGCCCCACTGCGCCCTTTTCCGAAACAGCAGTGCGCCTCCACCCGGATTCCTGCGCGATGATGGCATGCACCAGTTCGCGCGGTACATGGTAGTGGTCCGCATAGGCGTTCGCGTAGTAGAGCGCCTCTGATGGTGCGTTCTCGCGCTGGCCGAATGCGTTTTCGATGGCAAACAGCATGAACACCAGTGCAGCGAGAATCAATGATGGCAGCTTCATTGGCCTACCCCTCCAGCAAGCTCTTCAATGCTCCGGGCGGCATCCTCTGCGTCCATCTCCGCCGCATGCTTCCGCGCAATGAAGACGATGTTCTCGAAGGACTGCTTCATGAGCAGCCGCTTGCGGTCCCCTTCCGTCTTTGCGATCAGCGGCAGGACAATGTCCTTATGTTCGGCACGAATCTCCTCGAGTCCGAGAAGTTCCATGGCAAGCGCAATGTCGTTCATCTCCGAAATGCTCGGGGGCTTTTCCAACGTGTAAGCGCGAAGGCTCTTTGCCAGACCTGCGATGAAGCGGTGGGTCGCCGGGGTCGCGTGCGGTGTACGGTTACTGACGATGGCGGCTTCCCGCTCCGCCGTCGGATGTTCGACAACCAGATAGAAACTGCGCCGTCGCAAGGGATCGCCA
>JAJZKY010000522.1 GCA_021803885.1 Planctomycetota bacterium | reverse complement strand
CGAGTGAAAACGGACGCGATGGGTGCCCCAATTGGCTTTGCTGATGGGAAGCCCGAGTTGGAGGTGGGCCCGAACGAAACTCCTAAGGTGAAATTCACTTTTCCGAGGGATAGTGTTTTTTCCGGGGAAGAAGTATTGGAAATTCTCTGGCAATTACACGAACACGTGACGAGTATCGTCGACCGATTCGCGGGCACCACTTAGCTGCTTTCCGCTACCGATCGAGAGAGTTATTACGCGTTCGGGGAAGTAGAACGAGATCGTCCCGCTCGGCGAACTGCTCGGCCCCGCGCTATGAATATCTTAAGCATGTCGGGAATCAGGTCAGGGCACCCACGGACCCGCCGCCCCCGGTGGGCGGTCTCTGGCCCAGGGAGGGAGACCCGGAGTGCATTGGGGGCGGATCTCGGCGCGCAGGGCGCTAGAGGCGATCGTGGCGGTCCTGCGGGGTGGTTCCAGCACCGCCTTTCGTGCGGACGGGTATAATGGGACATGGATCCCGAGCTTATCTCCGCGCGCCTCGAGTCGCTTTCCGTCGCGCGCGAGCAATACAATGGAGGAGAGGTACGAGGGCGCGGAAGATGCTGCGTCGCTCGAGCAGTGCGCACGCGGGGAGATTAGTCGCGCTGAACTCGATCGACGCCTGCGAACCGATCTCATGCCTACCCGAGAATAAACACAGGTGAGGGGGCTCCATGAAGGGGGCATGGCTGGCGCTCGCGATACTGTTCGTATGTCCGTCATGGGCGCAATCCCCAAAATTGAGCCAGACTTCCGGGGAAAGATCACCCAAAGAAGCTCAAATTCCCCAGAAGGCAGACAGTGGTCAGCGTCGGGCTGAAAATCCTCGGCCGTCCGGAACTGCCCTCCAATCAGTAACAAGCGCTTCTCTCGCAGCCGGTCAATTCGACAGCCAAAATCTTCAAGCCCAGGTGCGAATAGCTGAAGCGACGCGCGAGGAAGCGCATGCAGCTTGGGCAGCCGCGGACGTGATGGGTGCTGAGACTGTGATTGCTGCCTTAGCCCTCATTTTTTTGGTCCGAACGTATCGGGAAACCAAACGCACAGCCGACGCAGCAATGGAAACGGCCCGGACTGCCCATCGGGAGTTCATCGCCAGCCATCGTCCTCGAATGGTGGTGCGGGCGCTTCGGCTCTCGCGCCCGGAGTTTTTTGGTGAAGGAGGTCCCTCGCCCGGCGTCACCTTCGTAGTTGCCAATGTAGGGGAATCGGAGGGGAAGGTTACTGAGGTGCGGGGAGGTGTTCATATCGGCGGAGACGGCGTCCCGCAGGGGTTATCCTTCCCGCTTTGCGAACGTTTCACGCTGCCGACGGCTACTCTCGCGAGCGGCGCGGGAGAAGTGTTTCCGCTTAACAATATTGCGCAGTTAGAAGCGGCAGATGCCGCGCGCATTGTTACGGGTCAAGTCGGGCTGTACTACGTTGGAGAAGTCGTCTACGTTGATGGGGCGCATATCACTCGCAAAACGGGCTTTTGCAGACGTTACCATCCGGGTGGGCGTCGATGGGAAATCATTCAGGGCGAGTACGAGCATGCCGATTAGGGCTTTGTTAGCGGAGAGGCCCAAGATGAAACGGGCAGCTGCTGTGATTTGCGTCTTGCCGGGGTTGATGCTGTACGGCATACCCCGTGCCGACGCTCGAGTTCATCTTCGCAGTGCGCTCCTGGTTTGCAACGAGCATGCTGTGAGGTCACTCGCCGATCAGCGGATGTTGCAATGGTTCAAGACGAAGACGCCCGGCAATTTCGAGGGAATTCGCGCGAAGTTTGAAGTGGATATAAGGGCGGCCGTGAGCACGTTCCATTCTGGAATGACTACTGAGTGTCAAGGGAATGCGTCGATCGCATTCCTTCGTTCTGATGGCACCCTCAATGGTCCTGCACAGTTCACCGTGCTCTTTACTGTCTCGGCGGCTCCCGATGGCGGGCCGCGCGTGGTGCTGAATGAAATGTCGATGCTCAACGGTGCTCAGGACCTCGTTGAACTTGCCTTTACCGAACAGAACGCCGAGCGGGGCACCCGGTAACATGGTTTTGCCCGGACGGGTTTTAACGAATTCGAGTCCTCTGCGTCTCGGCTGGCTCTGAGAGTCCGATACTGAGTGCGCACGCGTGATCCTCGTGTCAGGTACTGAGCCTGCGCACTATGCCGGGATGGGTGGTGTGTCCGAGGGTGCGGGCTCTCGGCTCTCTGTTCGTCGACAGGCGAGGAGATAACATGACTACCTTCTCCAAAGCTGAAATTGCCGATTTGGCTGTCCATCAGATCACTGATCCTGAGCTGGAAGAGGCGGGCACCGCCTTTAATGGCTTCAGTTCGATATATGGCCGCCGTTGGATAGATGAGTACTTTGGGGGCGCTCAAATCCCAGGTTACGTGCGCAGGATCATGGGTCTGTGGCGAGACTATAGTCTCATCAGGAAATTGCCGAGATCGGGTGAAATAACTGAGCGGTGGAGAAGTGGAATAAATGAAAACGGCGTCGCTACAGAGCTTTCGATTTTGGCGGACGTGTTTCGCACGGGTGTCGAGCTCGAGCTTTTCCCTCCGATTTTAGGACGAGTTCCGGATGCCCGCATTCGGCTATCACAGGCCCAGCCTTGGACATATGTCGAAGCATCGCAGCGCGCCATGTCGAAAATTCAACGTGACTCTGAGGCGGCGATGCAGAGAATTGTCGCGAAGGCTCGTGATGCGCTACCAACCGTGCACTCAAAATTCGCGATTCTGCGCCTACCCACGGAATTGGAGATACAGCGCATCATTGATTGGCTCTGTTCTCGCCCAGAGTCTGGAGCCGCTCTTGAAGATCTGGTGATGCTGTGGATCGAGTCACTCGATTCGGCCGTTGGCGTGAATGATGAGCTGTGTGAGCATGTCCCAGAGCCACGCTTGTTTATGACACAGGTGGCTGGTGGAAAGCCGCTCACGAAGGCAACTGTGGCGATGAGAATAGAGGATCGTGGTGCGGCAGGGCTATTGGAAGAAGAGGCCGGGCAGCTTCCTTCGTCGGAACCCGGTATGGTCATAATTGACACTTCACGTGTTTTAGGCGGCCCAGATGCTTGGAAGCCCCTGATCCGTCGACGACTTCAACCAAGTATCAATACGAGGATTGGAGCTGTAATCTTGACGCGGAGCCTGTACGGGGCCAAGGGGCGGGAATCTGAATCAATTACAATAATAAATTGCCATGCGGCCACGCCCATTGGCTCGGCTCTCCTGGAGCGACTGAAGAGCGGTTTCCCTGTTAACACTACGCGTGGCCGGTAAGGACTCCGCCGCCGGGCGTCATGCCACGATCGGCTATTGTCCCGCGGGTTGAGGCGGAATCGGTGTCAACATCATGGCGCGCTTAATGGTCTCCGCCATCTCATCGAGATCTGGACCAAACTGCTTTTCGAATTCATCTGCTGAAAGACTAGTTCCTCGGTTCTCAAGCTCTTTCAGAATGCGCCGGCGCTTGAATATCCAAAAACTGCGGGCGATTTCGCGAATGTCAGATGCGAGTTGATCACGAGCCTTCTTGAACGCTAGATCCAAGGTGTGCTCCTCTATCGTGGCCAAGACCCGTAGCGCATTGGGGTCGTTGATCAGCTCCGGTCTACTACTGATTCGCTGGTAGTAGTCCTTGACGAGGGTCTCGAGACGAGCGCTCCTGGCGCCTGCGATTCGCAGTGCAAGTAATGGATCGATAGGCACGAGAGTCTGTATCGATTTGTTAAATGACGTTTCAAGATGCTGAAGCGCCGGGCTTGCGAGGCGACGCAGGATCTCGGAAAGAACCTTCATCAATTCCTCTGGCGCTGCCTCGTCCGGGCCAATCTCGGCGAACCTTTTCTTCATGGCGTCCATCAAGAGAGGCAGAACTTCGTGGGGATTGGAGGTCCGAACTTCGTGGTGCAATTCAAATAGGACATAGAGGACTTCGTGTCTAGCTTTCCGCCGATCTCTCTGATCAGCGGCGACACTTCGCAGAACCCCGAGTGCGTAGCCTCCGACGACACCAAGAAATGTCTGAGGCAAATAGAATGTCATTTCGGACATGGATGTGTGCGCCGCTTGTGTGATTATTCGAGTCGACCGCCGGAAGACGCGGCCTATTGCTCCCGGCTGATTCTACCGTGGAAGCTGCTGTCGCTCTAATTTTGCCAAATATTCGGCTGCTTCCTAAAGCCGGACGGACAGTTCACCGGGCTTCTCTCGCTGCCGGCTGGTGAGGCGAGGTGAGGCCGCCAGGATCTGGCCTGCGGCCTGAAGGTCGGCGTCCGTGCTGGGGACTTCAGCCGCGAGAAGGGTGAGACAGGCGGCGCGATCGCGGCG
>JAJZKY010000521.1 GCA_021803885.1 Planctomycetota bacterium | reverse complement strand
TTGGTGGGCCGGCGACTGCATCGCGCTCAAGGTCAGACTGCTGTAAGGAAGTTGATCCGGGGGATCAAACTCACCCAACAATACCCGCACGGTGAAAAGACGTGTCACCGCCCGACTGATATCGGCTTCGCTGACCATTTGTTTCTTTACGGCCTGGCCGAGATGCCCACACATCGTGCCACCGCAGTTCAGATCGCACCCCGCCTGAATGGCCATCGCCGCCGCCTGATAAAGCGTCGGAGCATAATGATGTGGATTAAAAATATTGTAAACCGCGTCACAATCCGATGTGACGTAGCCGCGGAATCCCCAACGATTCCGCAGCAGGCTGGTGAGAAGAAACCGATTTGCACTGCATGGGATACCATTAACCGAGTTGAAGGCGCTCATGAAAGTGAATACGTCCGCATTTATGGCACAAGCCTTATAAGCCCGGGTGTAGTATTCCCAGAAGTTACGCGGATTGACTGTTGCCGACACACGTTGACGATCAGAGTCTGTATTGTTGCATATGAAATGCTTGGCACAGGCGGTTGTTTTCAGATAATTGGGGTGATCTCCCTGCATTCCACGAATAACCTCTACGGCCAGCGTGGAAGCCAGGCACGGATCTTCACCCGGCGCTTCTTCACAACGTCCCCAACGCGGATCGCGATGCAGATTTAATGTCTGCGGCGAATAGAACGCCAGAGGCGTGCCATGAGAATTATGCCACGCGCGCGCCTCATCAGAAATCGCTTCGTAGACGCGTCGGTTCAATTTCGGATTCCACGCCCCCGCCAATGACAGAGGTTGCGGAAAACTGGTACCCCCCACCTCACCGTGGGGCCCCGGGCCAAGCCCGTATCCGTGCAGCGCTTCCGACCAGTATTGGTAACTGCTGATTCCCAGCCGCTTGATCGCCGGAGCCGTGTTGCATGTCTGGCTGATTTTTTCCGCCAGCGTCATCTTGGCCACCATTCTTGCGGCACGATCCCACGCCTTCGCATAGGCCGCATCGGAAATACCGATCCGCGGCGGGTTTTCGGGGTTGGTTGCCCCCAACGACCACACATTCGCGTCAGCAGTGTGAGTTGCAACCGCCACCGCGGTTCCAACCGCTGCCGTTGCCATGAAGTCACGGCGATTCATATCCCGTTTTGCAAGTTTCTGTTCAGCCACACCGGACTCCTGAAAACTGACAACATCCAGAATTAATACTTCTTGGCCATGAGAGCAGGTTCGCCTCTGCGTTTACCGTGCGAGACTCAAGAAACTGCTCCAGCAAAGATCAATAACTAATCTATGTAAAGAATATCACGATGACGACGGAGCCGCAATACCAGCCGCAGTCGACCCATACCCAGTTTCGTGAGGTGAGATTGGGGTTGGATCGCAATAACGTCGGGGTTGGTTCGTAATACTAATAGACCAAGGGATTTCGGGCGCGCCGGATCCGTCATAGGAAAGTAGTCGGCCCAGGGCAAACGCATACTCGAATCAGGCTGGAGATAAGGCGTAGGAGATAGTTTTTGTCCCAGCCGGCGATGAAGCGTTTACCACGGATGCTGGCCTTGACTGATTTATCACGTTGCACGCTGGGCCTGCCCGTGAACTCACCATAGTCCTCCCTTTGGCGTTCCACCAGACGCCCGTGAGATGAATCCACGACCCCCTGCATCCAACGCATGAACCAACGTTCAAAGGCATCGGGGTTCAGGCGTGAAAATAATCGCCCGAAGGTGTCATGAGATGGAATGTGGTTGGGCAAATCTAAAAATGTCTTGAGCCACTCTTCCCGATATCTCCCCCAGAGGGCGATCTCCTGCCAGCTTTCGCAGCCGCATATCGCCGCCATGATGGCTATCGCCCAAGTCAATTATCACGGCCGACGCCAACGGATAGCGAATCAGGTGAAGTTTTCGGGGATCGGGGAGTTCTTCAAAAATGCGCGCAAGGTCCGTCTTGCTTGTGGCCTCCATGCCAAAGCTCCTTTCATTCGTCGTTCATTTTTCCCAGACTACGCGGATCCGACGCTCAACTGAACAAAGTCCTAACACTCCATCCCCATGCCGCCAAGACCAAATAAAATTTAGTATGCGTTCGCCCTGGATCCATCCGTGAGATTTGATCGCGGGGCGTATCGCCACGAATTATCGATACATACCGAACGCACACATCGCAAGGAGAAAGAGGAGAATCGCGAACAAGATCAGGATGATGGCACCGACGATGGACAGAACAATTAAAAGGGCGCGGAGAAATGGACTGCGCTGGGGAACATCCGGATAGGGAACCCGGTCGTCGGGATCAAAATTCTGGAAATCATCCGTCATATCAGGGGCAAGCCCCCCACGCGTAACTCATACCCCGTAGCACGGCGGAGTTCCTCCAATTTCGCACGGCGGTGATCACGATAAAACAGATTGAACGTGTCAAAGGGAATTAACGTTCCGTCCGGTTGCGCCATGTGGACGCAACTTCGCTTCACCGACCGGATGTCAAAATTCCACGCGTCCATAAACTGCATCACGATGATGCGAAACACATTGCGATATGACAATGTGCTGTCGAGCTTGATCTGCGGCAGACAGCAGAGTAACTGCCCCAGCGCCGCACCGGCTGAAGCGGGAGAATGGTTGGTGGAAAAGGCGTTGTAAAGAGCCCGGATCAGATCGGAGTTGCGCTCGAAAGCGATGGTGCTTCCTTCTCCCTGAAGCAGAAACTGCGGATCGACAAGGCCCGTGAGCGGCGTGATCGCATCGCCGAGTTTAATCGCATAAGCCATGAGAATGCAGTCCGGATGGCAGGGGACGGGGATGATGTCAGAGAGACTGAAAGTTCCGGACTGCTCCGCTATGGCCGAACGTACTTCCGACACCGTAAGGCGGCTGTGATCGGGGTTTTCCAGCCGGGTTCTGCCGGCAAACTGAACGGGTTGAAATGTCACGCCCCGGACACAGGGTTGCTTGAGAGCAAAATCAATCATGGAGCCGATCTGATCGTCGTTTACGCCCCGAGCTACGGTGACGACGAGCGTAGTGGAGATGTCGAGGTTATTTAACGTTTCAAGGGCCTTGAGGCGGGATTTATTCAGATTAGCGCCGCGCAGGATGTTGAGCGTGCGCGGATCGAGCGAATCAAACTGCAGATAAATCTCAAAACCGGGCGCATAGTCCCTGAGCCGACGGGCAAAATCTTCATCTGAGGCTATCCGCAGGCCGTTGGTATTAACCATGAGGTGCTTGATGGGACGCCGGCGGGCAGCGTCGAGAACGGCGAAAAATTCGGGGTGAATGGTCGGTTCGCCCCCGCTGATCTGCACAATATCGGGTTGTCCCTCGTTGCGAACTACGGCATCGAGCATTCTGTTGATCTCTTCCAGTGAACGGTGCGTGGGTCGCGATGGGCCGGAATCGGCGTAGCAGACCGGACATTCCAGATTGCAATGATCGGTGATCTCGACCAGCGCGAGACAACTGTGCTGTTCATGATCGGGACAGAGCCCGCAATCGTAGGGACAGCCGTAACGAATCGGCGTGTTGAATTGCAGCGGCATCTGGCCCGGTTTGATGAATGACCGCTGCAGTCGATAAAACGCCGGATCCGTCGAGATGAGCACATTCTGCAATTTATGCTCCGGACACCATTTGCGCATGATGACGCGTCCGTCCTGCTGAATGATTTTCGCCTCCACCTTGCGCATGCAGATACCGCAGATGCTGGTGGTGATGTCAAGAAATAAATAATCACGATCCGGCATATGTCAGACCGCCGCCTGCGGCACGGCGGCCGGATCGCGAAGCGTAAATACGCGCCGGCTTACCAGCCAATAGCTGCAGTAAAGCGCAAGCAGCAGTGCCAGCCACTGCACGGCGGTAAGGCCGAACCAGGTGACCGGGCGCGGTTTCAAAAAGTCGATTGCAAGCCGATAGAATCCATAGCCGGCGATGAACAGGCGAAATCGGGCTCCTGCTGGAGACAGTTTGGGAAGGCGGGCGAGGACGACGCCGAATATTATTAAAAACAGGATATCGTAAAGCTGCACCGGCTGGCGGGGCACGCCATCACCGAAGTTTACGCCCCATGGGAGATGCGTCGGCAGGCCGCAGGTGCCGTCCCTGAGCCCGGTCAGGAAACAACCGATCCGTCCGATGCCCATGCCGCACATTACCGGGAAAACCATCGCATCCCCGGTTGAGTGATTGATTTTAAGTAATTTTTTCCCAAGTTCCACGCCCATCCAACCTCCGAGGAGCCCCCCCACCACCTCCTGGCCGCCGTGGATGAGCATCCAGAGCGGGTGCTGGCGCAACAGCACTGCGGCCTGCCAGGGACTTTGCGCCCAAGCCATGGTGCGGCTGCCAATGAT
>JAJZKY010000520.1 GCA_021803885.1 Planctomycetota bacterium | reverse complement strand
GGCAACAGTGTCCAGTACACCTATGAAAACGGCACGGTTCCGAATCTGGGCACCCCGAATAACTTCTATGCCCCGCGCGTGGGCCTGCTGCTGACTGAAACCCATTTGCCGGGCAATAATTACAACGTGCCGGCCTCCCGCGCCGGCAGCGGCGGCCAGACGCAACTGGTCCGGCGTTACTTCTATGACCCGATCTTCAATCAGCCATGTGCCGTGATCGAGGAACGCGGCAACCCGATTGCCGTCAACAGCGGTGTAAACGTTTATTACACGCCGCAAAATGGTACTGCCGCCCCGACCGATTCCAATCGCTCCGCCTATGCCACGATCACGTTCTTGGATTATCAGAAGAATCAGACCGCCACGATTACAAACAATGCGCCACTGCAAAGTCTGCTGGGCCTGACCGGCGCACAAATCCAGACGTTGATCACCTATGTCAACAGCCAGATGACCAACACCACCGGCGCCGGCGGCATCCCGGCGGGTTTTCAGACCAATCTGGGCGATATCAACGGCGACGGCACGGGTGACGGCAACGGCGGTGTGGGGCCGCAGGAATCCGCCGCCTCTCCCATGCTGGGCAACAGGGTCAAAATCCAGCAGCCGTCAGCCACCGTCATTGGCTCAAGTAGCATCACCTCACAAACCCGCATTGAATTATTTACCGTCAACGCCCGGGGCCAGGCCACCACGCATACCGACGGGGAAGGCAATGTCACTGTGTATGTGCGTTACCCGGAAAATGATCCCAACGGCGACGGTACGATCAATCCCGCCATGTCCAGTCAGCAGTATGGCCAACTCCGCGAAGTGCATGTCGATGCCGATCCCAATGAGGTCATGAGCCTGGTGGGAACTTCGGGCGACTTGACCGGCTTCAACCAGTCCAGCCTGATCACCCGCACCAACACCCCCGGCGTCTATCAGGACCTGATCACCCGCTATGAAGGCGACAGTCCCGCCTCCGCCGGCTGCGTGACCTGTGCCTATGACCCCCTGGGCCATCCCACCGCCGTCACGGATCCGCGCGGCTTTACCACCGTGACGGAACGCAACGAAGTGGGCGGGGTTTACCGTGTCATAAGTCCCGCACCGTATAACTTCACCACGGAACTCTATTTTGACGCCAACGGGAATGTCACCCGCACCGATACCCAGGATCAGCAGGTGCAGTTCGATTCCGCCGATCCCACCAGCCCGGATTACGGCCAATTCACGCCCACCGGCAGCGGCTCTACCGCCCATGCTCCCATGACCGCCGGGCCGGGCGGCACCGTGCGGCCGGGATGGTTTACCAACCTTTACACTTACAACATTCTGGGCTGGAAAACCCAGGAGGATATCGACGCCACCGGTTCCAATCCCTCCAGTTTAACCACCACCTACAGCTTTGACCCCAACGGCAACATCATCAAGATCACTAAGCCGGAAGGCAACATCGTTGAATACGATTATGATGAACGCAATATCCGCATCGCCCGGAGAGTCGGCTATACCGCCATCAATCCGACCGCCGCCGCGATTACCATTTACATTACGGATAACAACGGCAACGCTCTGGCCGTCATCGGCCCGGCGGACAGGGGCACAGTCAATAATTCTCTCACCGCGACCATCGCCGATGCCTTCAGCGACGGAGCCAGCCTGGTGCATACCGGCGACTGGTCGCTGATGAACACCATCCTCGACGGTTTTAATCGCGTGACCCAGGCCATGGATGCGGTGGGCGGTTATACAGCCTTCACCTATGATCCCGGCAGCCGACCCATTGAAAGTGATCGGTATGGAACCGTCGGCGGAACTACCCCCACGGATCGCACCGGGGCGGGGAATCAGTTGCTTTCTACGCAGATCACCCGCTTTGATGAAGCGGGCCGGAGATATGAAAGCCAGAATAATGTCTTGATCGCCGCAACCGTCACCTTGCCATCCGGACGCACCGTAACCCATACCGGCGGAGGATTAGCCGGCAATTCCACCGCCAATGATCACAATCAGACGGTAACCTTAACCACCGGCGGCCAGAGTTATGTGCTGACCCGCACCGTCTATGATCGCGCGGACAGAAGCGTGCAAACCATCGGCGACAACACGGCGGTGAGCACCACCGCCTATGATGGGGCAAATAGACTGATTCTGACCACCGATGCCTTGGGCAATACCACCGCCATCCAGTATGACGGCAATTCCAATCCCACCCTGATTACCCGCACGGAATATGCCACCATCACCGCCCCGGCCACGGCCACGGAAGTATTCCAGTCGGCGACATTCTATGATGGCCGCAATAAGCCCATCGCCACGGCCATGCAGGGGGCGGATGGCACCTTTACCACCGATCTAACGCAAATATCCTACAGCAATCAGGGTTCGCCGCCAGCCACCATGTTTACCCTGACCGGTTATGACAGCCGGGGCAATAGAACGATAGTCATTGACGCCAGGGGCCATTCCTCCGTCCAAACCTTCGACGGCGCCTCGCGTCCGCTTGAATCGCGGCAGCTTTTGCGGCAAAATGGACTGGGTAATCAAGGCCCCGCCGCGAACAGCACTTTCCAGTCCGCCGGGCGGGGTCTGATTCGTACGCAGACGCTTTACGACGGTAATTCACGGATGTTCCAGATGATTGATGACCGTGGCGCGACCACCGATTACACGTTTGATACCCTGGATCGGCAGGTGACGCTGGTCTATGCCGACGGTTCCACAAAAACCAACGTTTACAACACCACCTCCAATATTGTCACCTATATCGATGAGAACGGCTCAGTGTTCAATAACACCTGGGATTGCCTGGGCCGGAAGACCAATGTCGCCATCGTACCGGCCATCGGCATTGGCGGCACCACCAGTCAGACGTTCCAATATGACGGCCTGAATCGCAGTACGTTGGCACGGGATACCGTCGGAACCACCAACGCCGATGTGACACTGGTCTATGATTCCATTGGCCGAACTGTGGAAGAAGCCCAAGTCTATGGCGGCAACACCCGGTATGTCACCAACACGGCTTTTACCTCTATCCCGGCAACACAGTTTGAATATCCCGACACCCGCCTGGTCAACAACAGCTATGATGCCCTGTACCGCAGGCAAGAGGTCATCGAACAGGCGACCAGCGCCGTGATTGCCGCCTGGCAGTTCTTCGGCCCCGGCCGGATTGCCGAAGTGACGCTGGCCAACGGTCTGGCGTGCACGTATCTGAATAATGCGAGAACCAATTCCGCCGTGCAATCACCCAGTCCGGCCAATCCGGCGTGGGGAGATAATACCACCGACCGGCTGGGTTATGACGGCGCGGGACGGAATATCACGAAGCGGTATCTGTCCAGTACGCTCAATGCCCAGAACGGCTATGCCGATACTACAGCCCTTGTGGGCAACACTACAGCTTATGACCGCAACGGCAACAAGTTCTATGAACGAGCCTTGCACGCGGAATCCAGAAGCGTTGTATATCAGCCCGTGGACAATAATGGCAATATCGCTTCACCCACGCCGGGGTATGACAGTGTGAATCGGTTGCTGCAATACCAGAGGGGCACATTAAATTCCACCGGCGGGTATCAGCTAGCCGGAGGAGGAAGCGTGACCACGGCCATCGCATTACCCAATACCGATGCGCAGGAAGCGTGGAATCTCGACGGTCTGGGCAATTGGCGCTCGCTGACATTTACGCCGATGGACGGCAGCCCATACACTCAGCAGCGTAATCACAACTATCTCAACCAGATCACGAATTTCGGCAGCCTGCAGTTCACCTATGATGGCGCGCCCGGTGCGTCCAACGGCAATCTGACCAACGACATCGTGCGTGCTTACCAGTTCGACGCCCTGAACCGATTGATTCAGGTGAACCATGAAAGCGCCACCGGTACGCTGCTGGGCAATTACGTCTTTGACGCCTTTAACCGGAGAATTCGCAAGACGATTTCCAACGGCGGCCTGTTCGGCGGCATCGCCAACGGCACGACGGATTGTCTGTACCTGGGCAGCCAGGTCCTGGAGGAACGCGATCCCTTCGGCGGCACCGGTTCCACGGATACGCCGATCCGGCAGTACATCTGGGGCACGTATATAGACGAACTGATCCAGCTCACGACATTAACCACACTGGGGGCGCAGAATGTGCCGGCAGGTGCCTATTATCTGCTGCAGGACCTTCTTTATCGCGCGGTGGCGCTGACCAATTCCAGCGGCGGCATTGTGGAAGCCTATGACACGGATGCCTACGGCCAGACGATCATTTACACCGGCCCCGGCCCCGATTACATCTGGTTCACCGATGAAGATGCCGGATCAGGTTTCACGTACGGCGCCAATGACATGATCTTCTGCGGGTATCGCTATGATCC
>JAJZKY010000519.1 GCA_021803885.1 Planctomycetota bacterium | reverse complement strand
CCGTGAGGTGAAATCGCATTAGAATGGCGACGGAATCGGAAACAGCGGCGGCGATGCTGGTCCCCGAACCCGGCGAGCCGATCGGCCTTATCGCCGGGCAGGGAATGTTGCCGGTCTCGGTGGCCGACGGCTTGCGATCCCGGGGGCATCCCGTGATCTGTGCCGCCCTCTGGGGCCAAAGCGAAGAGGCGTTGCTCCAGCCCCGATGTGAGCGTTTCAAGCGCGTCGGTCTGTTACGCATTAATCAATGGATTCGCTGGTTCCGAAACTGCTCCGTCAATAAGGCGGTTATGGTCGGCCGTGTGGCCAAGGCCGGCATGTACGAAAAATATCGCATGTTGCGATATATTCCCGACTGGCGGACGGCCCGTATCTGGTTCTGGCGGATTCGGCACGACAAACGCAGCGCCCGCCTGCTTTCGGCTCTCGCCGACGAATTGGCTTCAGGAGGTATCACCCTTTTGGACGCACGCCCCTACATTCCGGAGGAATTGGCCGTGGAAGGCCTGATGACGCGGACTCGGCCCGGTGCCGATATTCTGGCCGATGTCGATTTCGGCTGGCCGCTGCTTCGCGATGTCAATCGGCTGCTGATTGGCCAGAGCCTTGCCGTCAAAGACCGCGAGGTGATTGCCGTTGAGGCGATGGAGGGAACCGACGCCCTGATTCAGCGTGCCGGAGGCCTGTGCAAACGCGGAGGATGGGTGTTGCTTAAGGCCAGCAATCCCAACCAGGACATCCGCTTTGATGTCCCCACCGTGGGGCCCCAGACGATGCAAAACCTGATTCAGGCTCGGGCCGCGGCACTGGTGCTCGAATCGGGACGCACCATCATGCTTGAAAAACAGCGCGTGCTGAAGATGGCCGATGACGCCGTATTGCGGTGCTGGGTCGGCCATAATCCCCGCTGTCGGCCGCACAAAATATCGCCACGATGTCCCGTCAAGTCTCGTTTACGGCGATAGAGTTCGCTGTTTGAAAAGGGGTTTCCTTGACGCATAATCACGGCCGCCAGATAATGCCGCGCTGTGGTTACAGTTTGAATTCACCGGCGCTGGGAGCCGATGCCAACGATTTCCAGGTCAGAAAAAAAGGTGAAGCATGGCGACCGTGACAAAAAAAGAACTGGTGGACCGTATAGCCGGCAAGCATCAGATCAGTCGGCAGGTCGCGCGGCGAACAGTCCAGGCGTTTCTGGATGAAATCATCCGCGAATTGGAGGATGGCAACCGCCTTGAATTCCGCGACTTCGGCGTATTTGAAGCCCATTACCGGGCGTCGCGGGTTGGTCAGAATCCAGCCACGCTCGAGCGCGTCAAGGTGCCGGCCCGCCTCCGTGTGCGATTTAAGCCCGGCCGAATGCTCAAGCAGAAACTCGCAGCTGCCGCCGACCGGTACGCAGCAAATTCGGAGCGTGAGGGCGTTTCGCCCGTCACAGATTCTCTCAACTCCTCGTCGCCTGCGCCGCCATCCGCCAACTCGGGACCTGCGTCCAACAATATTTCCTGACTTATGACCGATGATGCCTCCCCCTCTGCGATACGCCGCTGGCTGGACGATTTAGACGCCGACCTTCAGGCTCGCAAACGCGATCATAACTGGCGCCGGATGCCGAGCGTGCAGTCTCGCTGTGAGCCGGAGGTGCGCATCAATTCATCGCAATATCTGCAGTTCTGCAGCAACAACTATCTGGGGCTTGCCGCCGACCCGCGCGTTATCGATGCCGCCCGCAGTGCTCTGGATCGCTGGGGTTTTGGCGCCGGGGCATCTCGCCTGGTCTCCGGCAACACCGAACTTCATCAAAAACTGGAAGCCGATCTGGCCCGGTTAAAAAAACAACCTGCGGCTGTGATTCTCCCATCAGGCTTTGCGGCCAATCTGGCGGCACTCAAAACATTTTCAGCACCCGGAGACCTGATTTTCTCCGATAAGCTCAATCACGCCAGCCTGCTCGACGCCGCTGCCGCCTCCGGTGCCGATCATCACACCTATCCGCATCTGGACTACGACCGATTGGAGGCCCGGCTCCGGCGATTCGCCGATCGGCGTGCCCGGGGCAGCTCAACGCCCCGAGGACGGTGCTGGCTGGTAACCGATACTGTATTTTCAATGGATGGGGATGTCGGCAGTCCGGCCCGGCTCGCTCAGCTCGCCGACCGCTATGACGCGCTGCTGATGATTGACGAAGCCCACGCCACAGGCGTACTGGGGGTTGATGGCGGGGGCGTCGCCGCGATGGAAAATGTTACGGACCGTGTCGCCTTGTCCGTCGGCACGCTTTCCAAGGCCTTCGGCTCGGTTGGCGGCTTTATCGCCGGCCCCCACGCCGCCATCGATTCCCTCATCAACAGGGGCCGAAATCTCATATACACCACCGCTTTGCCGGCGGCGTGCATCGCAGCGGCGCAGGCGGCGCTCGACATCAGCCTTGCCGAGCCCTGGCGGCGGGAGCGTGTGTGCATGCTCGCCCACCAACTTCGCACTCAGTTGCAGCAGATGGGCTTTGATTGCGGCCATTCCTCCACGCCCATCATTCCCATCATTCTTGGCTCATCGCAGAGCGCACTGGATGCCTCAAGAGCATTGGCGAAACGGGGAATCTGGGTCTCCGCCATCCGTCCGCCGACCGTAAAACCGAATTCCGCCCGCCTGCGCATCAGCCTCATGGCAACGCATACCGATGAACACATCGCCCGTTTGGTGGAAGCGATGAAAGACATTGCCGCCGCAGCGTGATCTCTACCTCGGTTGAACTGTGCGCAGCGGGTGCCGATTTAGCAAGCATGCATATATGGTACCTATGGTTTTACCGCTCCGGCATACTGTTCGTCCGAAACATGCTCCAGCCAATCAACCGGGCTACCATCTAATTTTTCCTGGATGGCAATATGAGTCATCGCCGTTCTTGCCGTCGCTCCGTGCCAATGCTTTTCACCCGGTGCGAACCAGACCACATCTCCGGGCCGAATTTCTTGCCGCTCGCCTCCCCAGCGCTGCACCCATCCGCACCCGGCTGTGACAATCAGCGTCTGGCCCAGCGGATGGGTATGCCACGCCGTGCGGGCACCCGGTTCAAACGTCACGCACGCCATCGCCACGCGCGCCGGCTCCGGTGGTGAAAATAGCGGGTCAATCCGAACCTGCCCGGTAAACCATTGTTCGGGCCCCCGCGCGGCAGGCTCAGAACCCGGATGCTTAATTTCCATACGTTACTCCTCGAAGGCAAAACTCGAACCATCCCTGCAGGCATGACTGCTCATTCGCTGCAGTTGAAACATTCTACGCACGGAACATTTGCAAGAGCTGCCCCGTTCGCCCGGCTTGCAGCCGCCGCGCCATCGGTCCGGAGTTAATATTTCCGATCCAGCAGCCGATAGCCGATAGCCTCGCTGAGATGCACTGCCGAGATATTCTCCGCTCCGGCCAAATCCGCAATAGTTCGCGAAAGCCGCCGAACCTTATCAAACGCCCGGGCGCTTAATCCAAGCTCCTCCATCGCCTGCTTCATCAGCCGCATGCAAACTTCATCCAGCGGGCAGAATTTTTCCAACTCGCGGGTCTTCATGGACGCATTGGTCATGGTACTTCCATCACCGAACCGTCGGGCCTGAATCTTTCGCGCCTTTTCCACCTCGTCACGCATCTGGGCGGATGTCGTCCCGGTTGTTTTACTGGTCAGATCACGATAGGTGACGGCGGGCACTTCCAGATGAATATCAATGCGGTCCAGCAGAGGACCGGAGAGTTTACCCATGTATTTATCCATGGCCTGAAGTTCCGTCGATTTCGCCTTGCGCCGGTCCAGATTCCCCTTCCCGGCAGCCGTCGGATTCATGGCCGCCACCAGCATGAAACGCGCGGGAAATGATACGCTCGAATGTGATCGTGCCACCGTCACCATGCCGGATTCCAACGGCTGACGGAGCGTCTCCAGCACATGACGCTGAAACTCGGGCAATTCATCCAGAAATAATATGCCATGATGGGCCAGCGATACTTCGCCGGGTCGTGGTATGCTCCCACCACCGATCAGAGCCGGTGCGCTGGCACTATGATGCGGCATTCGGACGGGACGCTGCCGCATCAGACTCGCCCCTTTGGGCAGCAATCCGCAGGCGGAGTAAATCTGCGATGTCTCCAGTGCCTCGCGCCGGGACAACGGCGGCATGATCGTCGGCAGCCGCTGACACAGCATCGTCTTGCCCGCACCGGGCGGACCGAGCAGAAGCACATTGTGATAACCCGCCGCCGCGATCGTCATCGCCCGCTTGGCCACTTCCTGCCCGCGTACATCGGCAAAATCCACATCGTAAATGGTGGCCGCGTCGATCTCATCAAGACTCTCCGGTGTTTCCGGTGTAAGTT
>JAJZKY010000518.1 GCA_021803885.1 Planctomycetota bacterium | reverse complement strand
GAGAGTCACGGCTGGCGTCTTAAGAATGGGGTCATGACCAAGGGCTCGATGCAGCTCAAGTTCTCGCTCCTGTATCCATCCGCGTCCGTCACCATCCAGGATGAGATGGAGTACCTGAAAGCCACGTGGGCCAAAGAGGGCGTACAGGTGAGCCTCCACGCGGAGTCGGGCGGCACCATCTTCGCCGAGGCCACGCAGTCAAAGCCCAGCAGCTGGGCGATGGCCAACACGCTTGGCTGGATCTACGGACCTGACTTCTATCCCACCGGCGGCGAGTTCTACCTGCCGACCTCCGGCGCCAACAACGAGGGCTATGCGAACACCCAGATGACCCAGCTGATCAAAAACACCTACCTGCCGGGTACACCCGCCCAGACCAAGGCGCGGTTTGACCAGTTCCTGGCCTTCGAGGCCCAGCAGGTTCCGGTGCTCTGGATGCCGTACACGCCGCAGCTGTTTGAGGTGGACCGGGCACTGACCGGATTCACGCAGTCCTACAACCCCATCACCGGGTTCTACTACCCGAACTACTGGCGGTCGAAGGGCTGACAGCGGCGCACCCATAAGGCATCCAAGGCGGCGGCTTCCTCGCGGAGCCGCCGTCGGCGTCCGTCGGGACACCTCGGCGCGAGCCGGCGCCGCCGCTCTTGTCCTTCCCCGCGCCAGCGTCGGCCGGACTGCCGGGATGTTTGATGCGCAAAGCGCCGGGCGCTCATCGGCCGTCCGGTTCGCGAGAACGACAAGGGCCCTCGAGGCTTATCGTATGGACTTTTCCGGACCTGCAGCATAAATTTGAGACGATAACGCGCCGCCCGTGATGGGGGTGACTTGAATGCGTCAGGGATACCGGCTTGTCTCGGCGGGCGGGGTATAGAGATCATCGCGCCGTGCAACAAACGTTAACTACGTCAACAAAAAATTGTGGGAGGGCGGGGCGGACATGGGATGTTTGGACGGGGTTAAAGGGCTGGTGGGGGACCTGAGGGTGGTGAAGGGGCTAACCTTCGTTAACGCACCGCAGGAGTTCGTCAAAGCCACCATCATCGAAATAGCATCCGATATGGTCGGTGCGGTTTATGGTGAGTCTGCGGCCACCACCACACACATGGTAGACGCGCCCATATGTACGTATGTCCTTAAGGGCAGTCGTCCACTCCTTATGGCCCCGCATCACCACCACCAAGGCCCCTCGGTCCATAGCAGCCTGAACTAATGAGGTCGTGTAGGCCAGGGACGGCGGTGGACTGGTTCTTCGGAAGTTTACCGAGTGATATGGGTACAGTTCGGCTGCAAACACGTTCCGAGCCACAGCGAGGGGGCTTGATCTGGCTAGCACATCTCGGAGAGTTGTGCTCCACCAACGTGCCAAGGGGGTGTCGTGAATCCGCGGGTCCAGGGCAAAGAAAGGATACTTGTCGAATTTGTGTTCAATGTTTCTCTGGGCCAGTGTTCGGAACGGTTCGCAAGTGTGGGCCCGCTCATCGCCTGGCTTGTAACCGGGGTTGAGACTTAGCAGTACGACAGGAGCCCCGGGATCGCCGATAAATGGTTCCGGGAACAGGTTCAAATGGAATCTGAACAGCCCTGGATCACCTTTAGCCAGCCCTTGGAGTCGGCTTTCGTATGCGGCCAGCCACTGCGTATCGCACTCCGCAAAGCGGCGTTCTCCTGCATCGTCATGCCAGGGGTTGCTCAACGCTCCCTCCACGTCACACCCTCTTTGCGCTGCGAGTCGGCTGGTCATCGGGCGTGGTAGAAGTTCACCGCATAGTACATTGTCCGCCTAAGGGATGCCTGGTGCGTGATCAGACCGTTTTCCCTTCGACGCCCAGGCATTCTCGGACGAAGTCCATGAGTGCCTCGACCGCTTGACAATTTGTTGTTGCGGGAGGCGTAGGACCAGACGCCCCAGTTAGCTTCTGCAAGTTACAAGATGTACCTTCCACTAGTGAGGCCGATGATCCCTTGCATCGCGCTGATGGCTACTACCACAACATTTCTCGACGTTGCTGGGGTAATAGTCCAAATGGCACCAGTTTCTGAGTCATGGGCGTGATCAGCCCCGTTGCGCACATGGCCGACATAATTCAACATGGCCTTGTGTTTGGTTTTTATATGACCGGCCGAGTGGAGATTGTTGGCTTTCCCATTTACACCGGTCGCCCCTCTGACGTTGCATCCAACGTCATCCCCGAACAAATTTAAGAATGCCTCAACTCCATTGCCAACGTACGTTACTGCACTATTAGGCGAATCTCTAAATGTATGTAGTCCTGTTACCAAGGGATCTAGCACGTCTCCCTGGACTGCCCAAGGGGGGAACTGTGCAAGCTCGCCCCTAAGCCATCGCTCCGCTACAGCCCTGTCCACGACCCCTTGGGCAAGTTCTTCAAACATCTCCACGCGGTTTTCATTGGGCTCGTAAATACTTCCGCCCAAACTATTTAGGGCTCGCGCAAATGTCCCGAGGTTAATCAAAGTGTCCTTGATTATGTCTCTATGGGCCGTTATGCCATGAACTGCCCCGACTTGAGTGGCTGCCTCGTGGGGGCGTGTTGTTACCCGCAGTCTGTCCACGAACGTCGCGAAGGGCGGGTACCATTCTAAAAGAAGCCGTAGTATGGCCACTCTCTGATTACTCGAGGGCGTGGCGACATAGGGGGCAAATGGTGACGCCGCACGGTATGTGCCGCCAGTGGAAGAAATGAGGCCAAGCTGTACCGCCATCAATAAGTTACCCTCTGCACTGCTCTCGGGAACGTCTAGGAAAGCCGCCACGAAGGTTTTGTCGCAACCTGGCTTTAAGAGAGCCGCCTCGGTCGCCAGAAGAACATTTTCCGCGGTGGCAGCATATATTTCGAACGACATTACTGCCCGTCCGTGACCTGTGGCGCCGAAGGTTTACGAGAAAGTTTACGTATGAGTTGGGCCAACCGGTCTCCTAGAGCATCTATGTCATCTGGGGATACACTTACTTGAATCTGAATATTTACTGTCACCTGGGTGTGCTCTTCGGCTTCCGGAGAGGTAGATCTACGCACCGGTTCCTGAGTTACAGTCGTTGGTGGGCCTTCACTGGTTTGGTTGGGTTCGCCGGCCACCAGTTTGTCGTTGTCTTCGATGAGGAGCTCGGCCCTTTTCAAGATTTCAATAATGGTGCGGGTGCCGGTCATTACCTCGGCGGTTTTGCTTTGTCCGGTGGAATAGGCAATGTGCCCCTCCAGTGCTGTCCTGTTCATGCCCTTTCTTACGCGCACGGCTGTAAGCATCTTGGTGAGAAAGTCATTCTCTGATACCACCGCCTGCCAAGCAGCAGTAACTTCTTGGGGCACTGTATCTGCATATTCCAGCGCTTTCCCAAGCCTATAACAACTATCCGTGGCAGTTTTCTTGGAAGCGCCCTCGACCAGCCCTATTGCTGCTAAGAAGGCATGATTCTTGCTAATCAAGGTCTTGTTCATGCCCGTAGTCTTCGTTAGGTCATCAAGGGACCGGGGTTCGTTTCTCGGGCCAGAAGCGTAGGCCACTATGATCTTGCACAGTTCATCGTAAGAGGAGCCAGGTACCCGGAAGGCTTCTTCTGCCACACTCGTACCTCCAGATTGGAGTTGATGTCTGCTATTTCTTGATACTTAATCAATCTTCCTCCCGATCATGTTGTTGATGCTGAGAACGAGGTAGATCTGTGGGGACAGGCCGGTCGCCCGGGTCTCCTTTGCTCGTTAGGGCTAGTCGTCATCCGGGTCAGACCCCGCAACCCTAGGTCAAGCGGGCGAGGACTACAGCCTGGTCAGCCTGCGGGAACGGGTGTCCCATTACGGCATCGACGCCCGGGTCCCTGTATGTTCGCGAACGGCAACCGACCGTCGTGGTCCGCCATAAAAGCTCGTAATAGATGACACTCTGTATTGAGGGGATCGGTGGTCGTGCGCCAGGCGATAACTAAATCAGTGGCGTCGGCCAGTTGCCAGAGGTACCGGCCACCCCAATGTCCCACGGCCCGACCATGGCCGAACTGCAGAAGGGTTCGAATGCGCTCCCGCAGGCTCGCAGTGGTCTGGCCAATGTATAGGACGGGTGTGCCGGACACCCACTTGTCCTGGAGGCGATCGACGGACGCCGTGGGGTTTCGGCCCTTAAACCAGCCCCCCGTGCTTCGCTCAAGAAACGGCGGTTCCGAACCAGCTTCCAGGGACACGACATACACGCCCGGATCGGCCGGGACCGGCTCGCCATTTAACGCCCATAAGTCCCTGACCGCCAAGAATCCCTGGAACTCAACCCCGAGCAGGGTTAGTGCATCGCTGCTCATCGGCGCGATCGCCTCCTGTCCTGGCGCACCGATCGCCGACACTGCGGGTCACGTGACCGC
>JAJZKY010000517.1 GCA_021803885.1 Planctomycetota bacterium | reverse complement strand
GAAGCCCGTAGCGGCTATCCAGAGCGCGCTGGCAAGTGTGGTGATGGCATCCCGCATGACGATCACCCATGGGGCCAGTGAATAGGACGGACGCTGTACCTGCTGGGCAGGATGAGTTTGGGGTGGTATCCGGCCTTGCCCCGCTGCCTGATCGGCTGCCTGTTCGTCCGCCTGTTCGTAGGCCTTGATCCCTGCCGACTGCTGTGGAGAGATAGTCCGTGCGGGCGTGGCATGAGCTGCCGGTGTCGTCGATACGTAGCCACTATCGGCCAGCGCCATTTCAGGTGCTCCGCTGGTGATGAGGAATGCCGCCATCATCAAAATAGGGGCCTTGGTGGTGCGCTGTATAGGTGATTCTGTGTTCATGCGTGCTGCTCCTGATCTAATAGAAAGTGCGCCAGATCGCTATCCGGATTTGACTGTATTTACCTACATGCGCTCAATGTGGACGCATTGAGTACAACACCAAGAGGAACGCCGTGAAGCCGAGTGCCAACATCCATGCAGTAAGCAACGCCATGTGCAGAATTAGGCTCATGAGGCTATCAGATAGATAATCTGCGATGTAAAGGCACAAACTAAGAAAACCCACAATAGCAAACCAACGCAAGATGAAGGGGAGAAGCCCCTCAGCTCGCCGACGGTTTCGCATACGAACGGATTCCTTCAAATGCTCAGGGAGACCATCAACATCGTGAAACATTTGATGAAACGGCCATAAAGCATCCCGTAAGCTCATCATCATCCTTTTTTCATGAAATTGCATACGTTGTGGGTAAAAAACTGCACACAGAACCAGAGTGGATGTGCTGGAAAGCAGGACGTTGCGAACGTTCAACTTCATAGGTACTCTTTCGCCCTTTTATCGGGTCAACTAGTGGTACAACAGGACGCCTACCAAGGATTTTTCTGCATGTTCTCGCGTGTGAAGTGTATGGAATAGCGGTCATGCCCCAGAGGCTTAATGACGGCCGCACCCCGCACGACGACTTGTTTATTGAACGTCGGCCCGTTCGGCAACGCCTTGCCAGGAATCATGAAATCCAACAAAGCATGGTCGGGGTTTTTCACCGCTTGCGTCGTCCGCTGTATTGCATGTGGCGGAGGCGGCAACTCATCAGATGCTGGTACTGTATGTACGTTGAGCCACCAACTGGTATAAAGCAGCCCGGCAAGGCCCAAAGACGCAACAGACCACGCCGATACATTGATCAGCCGTTTGTGGTTCCCAATAAATCCTCCTACCTGTACGCTCCATTTCTTGATGACTGGAAAGTCGTAGATTGCATAAAAGACAGAATGAGCCGATTCCCCTATTTTGTTGCCAAGTGATTCAAGGAGGGCAACGAACTTTTTGGATGGCATAAAGGAAACATAAACAGCCAGATATAACCCATATGCGAAGATGACGCCCGTTGTCCATTCTGCAAGCGCAGTAACCGGATGGAACACAAACGGCTGGGCAAGGCTTTCAATAAACAATGTATATGGGCCACCCAAGAGCCCAAAGAGCATGGTCACAACAACAATGAGGCCGACCACCTCAATGAAACGACCGAGAAGCCAAACCACTGTATCCAACAGCACTTTTAACAACCGGAACGGAAACTTCCACAGCCAAGGCTGTTGTACTTTTTTATACGTGATCATGCCTTTATCCTCCATTTATCGGGTCAACCAGTGGTACAACAGCGGACAGGCCATCACGAGGCGTTTGCGGGCTCTGGTGATGGCAACATAGCGGAGATGCACATCCTCACGATCATCAAAGTGCAGTCTCCCGGCGTTGGTGTAGAATTTCCGGGTTTCCGTATCGACACGGTCGGCATCAAGGTCCGCGTCGAGAACCACCAGATCCCACTCGCGGCCTTTAGCGGCGTGAACGGTGGTGAGGATGACCTTGGCATCACACTCATTCGGTGTGCTGGCTTTCAGGGCGTTGGAGATGGCGTAGAACCCTGGATATTGCTGCATCTTCACAATTTTTGCCGCATCGCCATTGGGGTTGTGTTCGGCTTCTTCCTGCAGGTGACTCCAGCTTTTGTACGCGGCCAGTGGTCCACCTGCCTGGTACTCGCCACGCTTGAGGGCCATTGCAGCGAATATCAGCCGCTTTTGGTCCCGGCCCTGACCGACGATGTGGAACGGGATGTCCGCCTCTGTGCAATCGACGGCCGCCTTGATGAGTGCGGTATTGGTGAATGCGATCCATGCGAACGGGCTGGAGACCTTTGCCGCGACGTGGGAAGGGGCGATGTTCATCGCGCCTTGGACTTTTGTGGAGCCTGTACCGCGTACTGGATGCGTTTCACCGAGGGCGCCCAACAGCTTGGTAGCCATCGCTGCGGTTTCCTCACCGAAGCGGAAGGATTGTGTAAGCAGACTGGTAATGGCATCTGAACGTGCGCTGACAATCTCCAGGGCGTTTTTGGCGCCGCGCCAACTGTAGATGGACTGGTAGGGGTCACCGGCCCAGACATTCAGGCCATCCTTCTGATTCAGCATGACATCTGTCAGCACCGGGTTGGTGTCCTGCGACTCGTCAATGAGGCGGGTGGCTTCCGGTATCTGCGGTTTGCTAAGTGCCCACAGCTTGAAGTAAGCGTCATGGGTGATGGGTACCGAAAGGCTCTGAAAGGCAGCCCACAACCGCTCCGCCTCGTGGACAATCATGCCCAGCATATCGGCAGGGATGTATGTGGATCGAGGGATATGTGCTGAGGTTATGGTGTCGTCTGCGGTCTGGCAGAATCTGGTGACGGTCCTGCCAACGGATGTGGCGATGGCCATAGCGGGCAGGCGGAATCCGCCGTGTTCGTAGTCCTGAAGGTCGAGGGCATCTACGATCTGCGGTGCTGCGAGTTGGCCATTGTGTTCTTTGAGACTATCCTTAACACCCGCCTGGAAATCCACTGGCAGGCTGCGCAGTGCGAGCTGGTGGCTGGTGAGGGCTCTGGCGCGGCCCTTGAGGTGTTTTAAGCGGGGGGCCACATCCTTGATAATGGCGGCGTTAAAGGCGATCAGCAGCACTTCGCCGGGCACCTGTTCAGCCGTTTTTACCAGGATGAAGGTTTTGCCACCGCCCGCGTAGGCGCGGTAGACCGACTGCCGTCTGCCGTAGCGGATAGCAAAACCGGTATTTTCGAGTGCCTTGCGTTGCTCCCCGTTAAGGGCTGTCTCCGCCATCAGTCAGCGTCGCCAGATTTGTGCGATTTGAAGCGGTTGGTATTTTCAATGGCGCGGGCGATGTGGGGCAGGTATTCCTTGAAAATATCATAGGTTTTGATGAGGGTGCTCTTCGTGTGGTGTCCTACACGCCGGTCCTTATTAATGATCAGTTCATTATCGCGGGCACCAGTATCGACGAGGATTTTAGCGATTTCGAGGAATCCGGCCTGGATGCGCTTACCGCGTGCGTCGAGGGTCAGAACGCCTTCGGTTTCGCCGCGGTCGATGCGTGCGCCATGAGCCTCCATTACTTCCCGCAGGTTGTCGGTTAAATCAGCCAGTTCCTGTTTCGCCTCATAGTAGCGATGGACACCCTTTATGAAGTTCTCGGTAGCGGTCGCCAGGCCATCCCAAGCATTCCCGACCGTAATGATGTTATCCATTTCCGGGTCATCCTTGAGAATCTGCCGGGGGGCCCTGCGTAGATTCTTCTCTTCTTCGCGGTCGAGTTCATCGGTTGGCAAAGGGAAGCCGTAATGACGCAGCTCCCGGAGGGCCTTGAGTCGCTCATATTGGGTAGCTCCGTTAATGGCAGCGTCACGCCAAGAGTTTTCCCATCGTTTACCCCAGGCCTTTTCGTAGGGTATAGCAAGTCTCTTGCGCTCCTCTTCGGGGATGGACCGGTCTTCAGAGATGCGCCGGCCCTCACGAAAATAGGCGTACAACCGCTCATCTTCTTCCGCTTGTAATCGTTCAGCCTCGTTGAGCGTGATCGTTTTTGGCGCTACATTATCCACCAGCTCCGCCTCGATAATCACTGCATCCTCAACATATACTGCATCTGGAATCTGGCGGGGGATGAGGTGGATATCACCAAGGATGGTTCTGACGGCGATGCGGGCCTGATCTTCGCGGCGCTCGTGGTAGTGGTCGAGTTCCTGGGGGGTAAAGCGGTCAAGGATGCCCGGATAGACGTCGGCTTTTTCCCAATCCATGGAGCTGACGAAGGCGTGGCGGATGCGCGGGTTGAAGGGGTTGTAGCCTACCTGGTCGCGGTTGTCCTTGTTCAGTTCGATCTGGGTGCAACAGCGGAGGGCCTTTGGACGGGGGATTTCCCAGATGCGCACTATGTCGTTGACGACGATGTCTATTTTCTCGGCGGCGTTGGCGTAACGGTAGATAGACCGTGCGTTCATTCCGAGTT
>JAJZKY010000516.1:422-4395 GCA_021803885.1 Planctomycetota bacterium | reverse complement strand
CCGGCTGGATTGTCAGTGTGAAAGCCGATGTCGTGCCTGGTAGGATGATCGTTCGCAGCGCCGTCAGCGTTATGTTCCCGCTTGCCGATGGCCCTAGAAGCTGGAACATCTGGCCATATTGCGGCGCATTCTGAGGCGCTGAAGAACTCGCTGGCGCGACGGCAAAAGAATTGGCAGAGCTTCCGTTTATCGGCGCAAACTGCGCCTGAATTTGCGACAGAGGAGGAACATTTGTCCCTACGATCGTTTGTGATGCCGCGAACTGCTGATTGGGATTCCCCGCCAACGACGCGAAAGGAGCACCAGATGCTGGCGCGCCCGAATAGGGGGAAATGTCTGCCGCCGTGATGGTGGTCTGAGCATTGTTGACTGTGATAACCCACAAGCCATACCAGCCCGATTCAACGGCAGGAGTCACTTGCGTGCCAGTCGGCGCCGCAACTCCCGTTACAAGCTGCAACGCCGCGATATCCAGCCGCGCAGTGTTTTGCGCCTGCCCGTTATTGCCAGGCCCACTAAATGGCTGTGAAGGATTTGCGGAGTTGTAATATGGCAGCACCGTCGGGTTGCCGTCCGCTTCTTGAAATTGGACCTGAATGAGATAATTGACCGAGTATCCCGAAGTTGACGGAGCAGTCAATGTGAATGTGGTCGGAGTCGTGTTTATGCCGGATTTCATCAAAGGATTTGTATTTGCCGGCAAAGAGCCATATGCGGAAGTGTCAATCTCTTGCAAAGAGAAAAGCGCACCCGGATTGACGATAACGGACATGCTCGCCGGGTTCGTTGGAACGCATTGAAGGCCGGTGAAAACCGTATTTTGACCCAGAACACCCGCGATCAACCAGCCATGCGCTTCCATTATCCAGCGTTGAAGCTGAAGAATGTCACTCGCTCGGGGAATTTCGCCAGAATAGACGATCGTTCTGTTCATTCGTTAACTGCCTGTTATTTGAGTCCAAGCTATGGTTCCTGCCGGCATCGTGCTTGCGATCAAATTGTAGATTTCATTGGCGGTAACAACTGCATTGCCATCCCCTAGAGAAATCCATTCGATCGCACCAACGTCGTATCCACCTGGCATACCGACGTAGCTCCCATCCACTTCATCAGTATATCCCGCAACATTTGCTAAGCTATTCTGGAGGGGCTGAGGGACAGTCACAAACGCTTGGTATGGAAGCGCAAGGCTTCCGTAACCACCTGCCGTGTTCCACGCCAGCCCTTGCGATATCCCTTGATATTCCGAAGTGTCGCCTGTCTGCTGGAAGTAAGCACTCGCAGCTTGAGCAGCCGGACCGCTCCCGTATGCGCCCGTGTCGCCAGCTTGCGCGGGCTCGAAAACGGTTGCAGTCACGTCGAAGTAGTCTTTGATGATTTGGACGACTGCTCCCGGCGTATTGGCTGGCGCAAGCAAGAGGCTTAGGATACGCGCGCGGTAGGCGTCGTCGCTTTCGCCAACCTTCCTCAACAGTCCGTATGGACCGAAGAAATCCACCGCGATCATATCCAAGTTGACATCTGTCGCCGTGGTTATGCGCCCCTGATCGGCGACGTAGCCAATGAGGTTATTCAACCAAACCCACATTACGGCGATGCCAGTTAGAAGCGCAGTCAAAACTGGCGTTTGTCCATTCCCGAACCATCCGAACGGCAAAAGCGCTTGAATGCGCGATACCATGTCGGAAATCGTTATGGTCGGCGCGGGCGCAGGCGGCGTCGGAGTTGGTGGCAGCGTCAGATATGGCCCATAGCCATACGGCTCCGAGGCAATCGGGTTAGAGCCTGACATTAGGCGGCCCCGAATTGCGTGTTGATGGTCATTGATCCAGCGCGCACAACTTGACTGATACCGCCGCCAAGATCGGAGGTCGAACCGTTTAGCGTGAGTGCGGTGACATTCAGGATGTAAGGAGATGCATCAAAGATAAGCTGCGCCAGCCGCATATACGGCAATGCCGCTCCAACAGGAAGCGCGTTGATATAATCTGAAATCGTTGCTGACACGGAAGTTTGTATCGCAGACGATCCAGCGCCAGATTGCAGGGTCAGCATGACGGAGACATTTGCGGTAATGACGGTCGGCGGCTGCACCGCGAATGTTATCCCAGCGGCACGCACCCCCTCGACCGCCGCTTGAGCACTGGCAATCAGCGCAGACGGCGGCGAGCCAGTGCCGTTGTCAACTGTCACAACGAAATTCCCGGGCTGGTAGGCTCCGCTTACACTCACGTTTTCGTCAATCGTAGCGGTAACGTTTTCGCCAAGCGCCTCGACCGCGTATTGCGCCGCCGCAACGGTGCCAAGTGCTCGCGTGTTGATGTATTGAACAAAAGCCGCCTTGAGCGCCGCATCACTTTGCGCTGCTACGCCATTGGTAAAGGCGCTTGGATTAGTGACGTAATCGACGCCTGGAACGGCCTGAGTGATGACAGTAATCGTGTTCGCGAGCACGTTGCCGACGATGCCAGCCGTCTGCGCTTGAACCGTGACGTTGGCGGATGGGACGCCGGCGGGAATCACATAGGCATTTTGCGCTTCACTCCATGCACTCTGAGTCGTATCGGCGATAACAGCGAACGAAACCGAGCCGTCAGATGTCTGCACTGTCACGCCTGGGGCGATGGTCGCGGTCAGCGTGCTGGTGTAGCGCGAGAACGTCACCGTTCCTGTTGCGGCTACTGCCTGTTGCCGAGAAAGGCCAAAGTCATTGACGAAAGAGTCGACTTGCGTGCCGATGCTCGTCGAAAGCCTTGTTGCGGCGAGAACCTGAACCAACAGCGATTGCAGCCATAGGCCGATCGCAGCAGAAGCCTGAAAGATCGCTCTTAGGACAGATCCAACCGCAAAATTCAAGGTAACAGAAGCCGCACCTTGCGCATACGCCGCCATTGTCTGCACAAGCGAATTGAAGTTGAGCAGAGAAAGGGGCGGCGGTGTGGTGTTCGGCGTGCCGCCTTGGTTCGATGAGCCGCTCATGGTGAGAATGCCCCAGACGGGACCTGCTCAGCCGGCAATGTGCCAACCGGGAACGAAAGCGTCACCGGTTGCGTTGTTTGCGCATTGACATAGGAGATGCTGCATAGGAACGCCCCGTTTGCGCTTTGAGTGACTGAAACAGTCGGCGCAGGAGTCGATGCAACGCTTGGATCGAGGAAGATTTGAGCGAGAACGAGCGCCTGAATGGACGCCGCAGTGGCCGCCGTCCCGACAAGGCCAGGAAGTCCGGCACCGTAGCCAGGTTCCCACATATAGGCCCCAAGGCCGGTCAGAAGGCGACGCAACACGCTCTGCTCGCCAGAAATGGGCTCAGAGACAACTGCGAGGTCGCCCGTGGCACTCCAAGCCAGATCGTTCCCGAACCAGTGCGCGAGATCAGGCATTATCCCGTCGGCCCCGTTGTATCGGACGTGCCCGAGGTCACGCCGCCATGAACATGATTTTGCAAACTGATTGACCCAGCGACCACATCATCCGATGCCGTGACAGTTCCATTGACCGTCACGTTGCCATTGATGGTAAGGCCGCTTTTTGCGGTAAGCGTGACTGCACCATCGTTCGTCAGTTTCAGCATCGAGCCCGTTGAATGCACCAGCCAAAATTCACCGGCTTGCGCAGTCGGAGGAACATTCACTGAACTCCAAATGCCTCCGATGACAATGCCATCCTGCGAGCTTCCTTCCTGGCAGATATAGACAGCCTGCGATCCGATGGCCGGCGGGCATATGATGCCCCATCCCCCACCGACCGATAGTCCCATCAGCGGCAACCATCCTGTCAGGATGTCGTTCGGCTGCACGGTCAAGCGAACGGTCGCATCGTTCGGGTTGTAGCTCTCGACGACCCCGACGCGCGGTTCACCGGATGCGGAAAATACCGACTTCATCCTGAGCTTGTGATGATTTAGAAGAACATCGGTATCGTGCATTACTCGGCTTCCTGCACAACCATATTTGCTGAACTGTTCTTGAGT
>JAJZKY010000516.1:0-412 GCA_021803885.1 Planctomycetota bacterium | reverse complement strand
GCCGATAGCCTGAATCGAAATCGATTTCGCGCGTAATAACATCAGGAAAATAATCCTGATCGAAATTCGTGCCGGTGCCAGACACGCGCACGATATGCCTCGGGGTCAAGATCGTGTCCCCTGGCATCGTGCAGGTGATGACCTTCTCATGGCGCGTGATCTCTTTCAGCTTTCCTTGCGCAAGCGTCAGAGCCTCTTGCCTTGTCAAGTTCGGACGATAAAAGACGTATGTTTGCGGGTTCGTCACGGTTTTGCCAGTGTTGGCGCTTCCGGTGACGCTCGCGGTGATGGTTTTCTCTAGGATTGTGTTCCAAGAAAGAACCTTGACGGTTATCTTTCCGGCGATTGTCTGAAACCTTCTTGCAACGAAAGTTTCCACATTCGCAGCACGCGGTCCTGTCGAAAACTGCAC
>JAJZKY010000515.1 GCA_021803885.1 Planctomycetota bacterium | reverse complement strand
AAGGAATTCGTCCTACGGGGCATCCCGGCGTGCATCTGGTGCCATCTTTGTTGGCAGAAGTGCAGGCGCGGTGCTCTGGGGTGACAATGGGCACCGTTCTGAAAAGTTTGGTGGTGGGATATGAAGTCACCGCGCGATTGGCGACGTCATTACAATTTCATCGTGCAGTCCATCCGCACGGGCACATTGGCAGTGTGGGGATTGCTGCAGCGATTGGCCACATGAGAGGATGGGATGCCCAACGTGTGGGTCAAAGCATGGCGATTGCTGCGGCATTGCCGTTACGGACGGACTGGCGCCCATGTTTCACAGGACATACGGTGCGCAACGCCTATGCGGGATTGGGGGCTGCTATCGGGTTTTTTGCGGTTGATTTGGCCGAGGCAGGCTTTAACGGGGAATGGGGAACGATTGAACATATTTTGGCGCCGGCGCTAGGGGATGGTATCCAGATGGATGCGTTGCTGACACCCTCGACGCGGTGGGCCATTGACAAGGGGTATCATAAGTTCTATGCGGGATGCGCATTGACGCATCCGAGCACAGAAGCGGCCTTGAAGTTGTGGGCGATGGGCCCGTGGCCGGTGGATTTGATTCAGTCCGTTGAGGTGGAGGTCCCTGAACGATACATGCGGACGGCAGTATTACCCAATGGCACGAGACTTTCCGCGAAATTCTCCATCCCGTGGGCAGTGGCCGGTGCTCTGTTAACGGGGGTGAGTGATGATTCGCTGTATCAAGAACCACTGTTGTCTGATCCCAGGATCCAGCGGCTAGCGAGCCGCGTGCATACGAAGCCAGCCGGTGATTTGACGGAGAGATTTCCGGATCTAGCAGGCTCTCGGGTGCATCTCGTGCTGAACTCGCACCAGCGGATTTCGGCATTCTGTGAGGATCCGCGTGGAGGTCTTCAATATGGGGCTTCGTGGGACGCTTTGCGTCAAAAGGCGGATGACTTGTTGCCGGGTCTTGAGGATGCGTGGTGGGATGCATTGACGGCCTTTCCCGACGAGATGCCGGCTGTCGATTGGTGGGCTCGGATTTTACAGAGTCTTCCACGCGGAGGGGATGTCCGTGCCTAAAAGGCTATTGGTGGTGGCCACGGGTGGAACAATTAGTTCCGGGGTGTCGGCTCAAGGATTTGTTCCGCAGAAGGATGCGGAAGATTTTCGCCGTCTAATCGCCGTTCCTCCCGGATGGGCATTAGAGGTAAAAGATGCGGGCCACTCACTTTCCAGTAACTTTGATTTGGACGATATGGTGCGGATCAGCAATGAGGTGGTCGGGGCCAATGCGGACGCCGTCATTGTCTTGCATGGAACGGGGATCATGGAGGAAACGGTATTTCTCACCGAAATGCGGTTGGCAAGTTTATCTGAACACAAAGCGGTGGTGTTTACGGGTGCGCAACGTATTGCATCGGAGCCAGGAGCGGACGGATTGCAAAATCTTCGTGATGCGGTGACGGTGGCGACTCACCCGATGGCCTGGCGTTTTGGAGCCTCGGTGGTGTTTGAGGGGATGGTGCTGGCCGCAAACGAGGTAGCGAAAAGCGATAGTTGGTCACTTCACGCGTTTACTTCTGGCACCGCAGGAGTTTTAGCGCGGGTATTCATGAATCAGATTCAGATAATCCACTGGCCTGCATGGAGGTTTCCCTGTTTCGGCGATACTGTGGAACCCGCAGTCGATCTGGTGTGGTTTGCGGGAGGAATGGACGGACGGCGGTTGAGACTAAAAGGTTTGCGTGGGTTAGTGGTGGCTGCCAGCGGCGTGGGCAATGTGAATGCAACAGTGGCTGCCCGTATCCGGGAGGCTATGGACCAGGGGATTGTAGTCGTGATTGCCACACGGACGGGTGCCGGACCAGCTTTTCCGTTATATGGCGACGAGGGCGGCAGTCGTACCCTGGAGACATTGGGGGTACATTTTTCTTGTCTCCATCCGCTAAAGGCTCGGTTGTTACTAATGGCAGGCTTAAAGGGACCTCAGCCCATCGCGGATGTCATCCGCGGACACCTGTGGGGGTCTTAAATGCTGCAGATAAGGCATTCATCGGGCCTATTATGCGGCTTCAGCGTTGGGCACCAAGTTTTTGATGGAGGGCGATGAGAATGGATGTTGTGGTACTGATGAAACCGATTCATGATCCGCGTGTGCCATTAACGATTGACGAGGTTCAGGGTCAGGACTTTGGCCGACACGAAGCACACATGACGTTTGGCCCCTATGATGAAAATGCATTGGAAACTGCCCTACAAATTAAGGATCGGTATGGATTAGGCGTCTCCGTTGTCGTTATGGCCGATGCCGTTCCCAACGCATTGCTTCGTGCACCTTTGATGGTGGGGGCTGATCGTGTGTTGCAAATCCCTGCAAACGCATGGGACTTATCGCCTCGGTCTGTAGCGACCGCTTTAACCGTCGCGATTGGGCTTGTACCGGAACCCGCTATGGTGTTCGCGGGTATACAATCTGGAGATTGGGACACCGGATTTTTGCCTTTCGCGCTAGCCGCTGAACTAAACTGGAGTATGGTGACAAATGTGATCGACATCACGTGTGGGGACGAGACATGGATGGTAACGACACGAGATACACAGGCCATGCAAAGGTATCTATTGCGGGACGTGTTTGTGGCGACTGTGACCAGTTCTGGGCGCAATAATCTTCGATATCCGACGATGCGAGATCGTTTGCAGTCAAAGCGCAAACCGGTCCAGTCGGTGTTCGATGCTGCGCGGCTGGTCGAACCCTTCGTAACGATGCAATGGGTTCCGAGTGCAGAGCGGTCCATTACCTGGATGGAGGGAGTCACTGATTTTGATCGTGGTTGCGCATTAGGCAAATATTTGATCTCGCAAGGATGGATTGGGGAGGGGAGCTAGCATGACGATCTTTGTCATGGTTCCGGCACACGAGGATTTGGCACGCGAGGTGTGGGGATTGATGTTGGACTTAGGGGAATCCAGAGCCACCGTGATCTTCATGGAAGAGTTAGGATGGATGCCAAACAAGGGAGTGACTATTACTACTGCCTTTCGAATAAGTGGATGGACGACCCCTCTAGACCTAGCGGGCCGGGTATACGATGTGACCAGTCGAGAGGACACACCTATACGGGTGATTTGGCCTCGTGGGGAAACCAGTCTTATGGCGGCAGCACGCTGGGGACATTTGAGTCAGGCGGACGTGTTAACCGGGGTCATCCCAGGCACGTCCCTTAATGAGACCGTTATGCCCCTTTTTGGCGGTCAAGTGGAAGCGCATATCCCGTCCGCCGGGAACTTGATGGGATGGGTACCCCGCATGAAGGCCTATGCGAGCAAACCGCTTGTCCAAGTGTCGGCGTACGGAGAAGTACTCGGGGTGTTGGACAACGCCGTGGAGGATCCGGATCTTCGACCGCAATTGATGGACCAAACCCCAGTGACTGGGACTTCATTGGAAACTGCCCTGGTGGTTGTGTCCGGAGGAAGAGGACTCGGGTCACCTGAGGGATTTGCGATCTTGCAGCGGCTAGCTGATCGATTAGGAGCCGTTGTTGGGGCGTCGAGGGCGGCGGTGGATGCAGGATGGATAGACGCGAGCCATCAAGTTGGACAGACCGGCGTGACGGTTTCGCCCGATTTATATTTTGCGATTGGCATTTCTGGGGCGGTTCAACATCTTGCTGGTATGGAGCAGTCCCGTCATGTGGTGGCCATTAATACCGACCCCACGGCCCCAATTTTTCGACATGCCGATATTGGGGTCCAAGGCTCATTCGATTCAGTGATAGCTGGCATGTTGGCAGCACTGGAAGAGACGAGGGGGTAAGGTAAGTCCTATGGAACAGAAAACGCAGGTTGATGTCGCGGTGGTCGGCGGGGGCAATGCTGCCTTATCGGCGGCCATGGCCGCTCATGAGCGTGGCCGTTCGGTGTTAGTGCTAGAGAAGGCCCCTAAATCATGGCGCGGCGGCAATTCCTATTTTACTGGAGGAGCCTTCCGTTTTGCTTTTGAGCATAATAGGGACTTGCGTGTATTGATTCCCGACGTTGCAGATGAGGAATTTTCCCGATACGACATTGAGCCGTATACGGCCGATCAATACTTTGAGGACTTAGCGGTTGTGACAGAGGGGTTGACCGATCCAGACTTGGCCGACTACCTAGTTTCCCATTCGTATGAGACCATGCGGTGGATGCAGTCGCAGGGCATGCGGTTTGCCTTGCTCTTACGGCGTCAATCCTATGTGGTGGATGGCCGCACGAAGTTTTGGGGCGGTCTCATCGTGGAATCGGTAGGAGGTGGTGCGGGACTGGTAGATCGCTGGTATGAATTAGCGGAGTCGCAAGGGGTGGATGTATGGTATGACGCCGTAAGAGCAAGGCAAACCGCATGCCCTGCGACTG
>JAJZKY010000514.1 GCA_021803885.1 Planctomycetota bacterium | reverse complement strand
CAGCGGCCGGCCCTTGATCACCATCTGCATCATGCAGAGCGTTTTGAGTCTATCCAGGCCTTCCGGTACCGTGGCATCCATACTTTGCCATCGACGCGCCAATTCCTGCACCAGCCGATAGGCCAGCATGATCACCAGAGCATGGCCCCGTGTGCGGCTGGCCAGACGCACATGCACCGGACGCATCTCCAATTGCACCGTCTTGCTGGTTCGGAACGCCCACTCCACCAGAGCCAGGTCCTTGTAGCGGGCGTGAACGTTTTGGGCATCCGCCTGTGCCGGGGTCAGATCTGTCTTGAGGACATAGCAGCCGTCGAGCTTCTGCTCTTCGGCCCATGCGGATTCATCTATACTCAGGGAGATGACTCGTTCCTGTACGGTGACTTGTACCCAGGCATCAAGCCGCAGCTTGCGGCAGTGGGTGGTGATCTTATCCACCGCCACCTGAACCTGAGCCTTGGAATGTTCTTCAAGATAGTGGTTCTGACGATCCACCTGACGCTGCAGGGATTGCAGCTTGTTCCGGCGTGATTCGTCCATCTCGGCGGCACGGATCGGATTGCGACGCACGATATACCTGGGGCCGTCATCCGAGACCACTTCCGCCAGTTCCTGATCAAAGAGCGACATATCCAACACGCCATGGGCCAACAGAGATTCGATCTGCGGTTTGGTAATCGCGGTGATGTAATGAAAGCCGTGGGTGGCCAAATCCTCCACCTGGCGTCCCCGGATCATTCCACGATCCCCGACGAACGTCACCTCACCTCCGCCAAAACGTTGGGCGACCTTGCGAATCTGACTGGCCATGGTGGCGGTATCCTGGGTATTGCCGGTAAAGACCTCAATGGATAACGGCTCTCCCCGGGCGTTGCACAGCAGTCCGATGACGATCTGCCGTTTGCCCCTTTTGCCATCCCGGTTATAGCCGAAGGCGGCTAATTCGTTCTGAACCCCTTCGAGATAACTGCTGGTGACATCGTAGAGAAACAGCCCCGTCGAGCTGGACCGTTTTGAGTTTGCAAAGAGTCGATCTTCGATATCCTGCTGGTGCTCATCAAGCCAATCCAGATTGTCGTAAAGATCATCCTCATTAAAACTCTCCAACCCCAGAATATCACAGGCACAGTGGCCGGCGGCCAGACGTACGGCCGAGAGACGCGATCCCTGATCAAGGGCACGAGCGATGACCTGCCAGAGGGCCAATTTGCCCTGACGGGTCGAACCCAGGGCCGCCTGGATTCCCAGCTGCCGGGCCAGATCGTAGAGTGTCCAGATCGCTCCGACGGAGGTTCCCTGCTGCAGGGAGACATCTTCGCGTAGCGACACCAGGGAGGTGAGATCCTGTTTGTGACGGAGGGCGAGCTTGATGGCCTGTATTTCATCGGGTGAGCAACGGGAGAGATTGGCGATGGTACGATGTTTGACTTTTCCATCCTGGCGATAGGACTCGCGTAGGAGGTGTCGAACGTACTTACCGGATTTGGCCTCATCCAGATGCATAGTGGCCACCATAATAACGGGAACAAAAATACAAGTCAAGTGAAAAGCAGAAATACCGCAATATTTTAGTGGCTACACATAAATGCCAAAAATCGACATTAACTCATTTTCATACAAATAGTTACGTCAAAATCGCCTCTGGAACATCCGTTAAAACGGCGACGGTGTATTTCCGGCGTGTGGTGAAGGTGTCGCCGCAATTTGTACCGGGACACGTTTCATACGCCCGCTGTCTTTTTCTGATGGGGCATGATCACGCGGCACTGGATCAATTGCGGCTGGCGGAAAAACTCGCCCCCAACGTGCCGGTGATTCATCTGGCGCTGGCCGCCGTATTGAAAAAGCTGGGGCACCCGCACCAGGCGGCCGCCGAAAAGCGGCTGGCAGCGTCCCACACGACCATGAAAAAATAATACTCTTCCCGATATCGGTACGATGCCCGCCGGCGGCGACACCCTGCCGCAAGGCGACGGCCCCCTTCACCCTTGCGCACGCCGGCCGGCGAGGACAAAACGCGCAAAGGCGTGCGGCGTATAGGTTGCAACATCCGCCCCCGCATCGGAGGCAATCTGAAGTATTTCCGCGCGTTTCCACCCCTTGGCCACCGAAACCCGCGCATCGTGGCGGTGGAGACGGGGTGAAAAGACCGTCATCGCCGATATGGCCGCCAGCGCCCAGCGGGAACGCACCAGATCGCTGAGAATCCATCCATGTCGGGCCACTCGCACCATCTCCCGCAGCACCATGGAGGCCTGCGGCGTTGTGAGGTGATGCAGAAACAGGCTGCAGGTCACGAAATCCACCGAACCATCCGCCAGCGGCAACCGCATCGCATCCCCCCGCAGCAATTGCACCGCCGGGCAGGTGCCGATGTGGGCTCCAGCGAGCCTTAATGTCGCCGCGTGCAGGTCCAGTGCCGCAATGCGCATCGTCAAACCAAGATTTTTTCCCATCGCCAGCATGGCCAGCGGGATATCGGCCGATCCGGTGGCAATATCCAGCAGCCGAACGGGCGAATCCTTCGGCCACTGCAAAAGCCACGGCCGCAGCGTCGATAAAATGCTGTGCGTTCCCCCCAACCGCCGATTCACGAAGCGTATAAACGCCAAGCCCCTGTCCAATTCCCCCACATCAGCGCCGGGATCATCCATGTATTCCTGAAGGTGCTCGGGCCGGGTGGCAAGGTTCATCATGATGACGGAACTGCAGGCATGGTGGTCGTGGTGCCCGCAGGGGCGGCAGAGCCCCCGCCGGAGGCGTGATTTGGAGTTATGATGATGTACAGATGGGTATGGAACCAGCCACGCCGGATGGTGATGGTGCAATCTTCATCACCCTTTTTGAAAAATTCCGTTATACCGCCGGAGCCTTGAGTTTCCTCACGCAGTTTCCATCCGTTGCCGGGAAGATTATCCAGAAAAAATCTTGCCGTCGTCAATCGAGATGGGGACCCCTTGTAATATTCGTTGACAATCCGAAGCCCGGTACTCGGCACGACGGTGCTTTCCGATTTACCCAGAACAATATGAAATCCCTCGGGCACCGGGACATCGGCGATCGGGGATCTGGGGTTGGGCGTCAAAACGGTTGGACTGCTGCTGCACCCGGCCAGCGTTGCCATGAGGGTGAGACCGGTTAACGCTGCTGCGATTTTCAGATTCCATTTCATGATCATTCTCCAACTCGCATCCTTTTTGCAGGATGGCAACGCCTTAATAGTATATGGGGAGGCATTGAGATGCCAGTGCCTCCCGCCAGTCGATCGCCAAAATGTCTGCACGGTGCATCAACCCCGCCGCGTGTGCGTTTAACCCATGTGGCAGGCACGGGCATGGGTTTCCCATTTGTCGATATTCGAGCACAATAGTTGGCGGCGAATAATCGACCGTTGGTGTCGAGACAGCAAAAACCTGATGCGTATTCCATCAAAGATGGGATGACGATGGGTGGCGGGTGAAGGTGTATTCACCGGTTTGCGGGCGGAGTCCGAGGCACCGTCTTGGTATCTTGGTGCCCCGCCCCGATGGACCCTTAACGAAAAGAGTTTAATGAAGCTCACAAAGGCAAGAATCATATTCTTCATCAAACTGCTGGTGATGGTGCTGGTGTTCGGGTTTGTCGGCGACAAACTGCTCGACGCGTGGCACAAGGCAGGTTCCAAACCCGTTGACATCGACTGGCGTTTCATCCCGCTGATTCCACTCGGGTTCATCGGGATTATGATCACCAACAGCCTGACGTGGCTTTGGCTGGTGCGGAGAATGGGAGATCATTCACCGACGATCCCCCTGCTGGGAGCCTACACCTTCAGTCAGGCCGGGAAGTATGCCCCCGGCAAGGTGTTTCTCGTGCTTATGCGAATTGATCGCACGCACCGGGCGGGTATGTCCCGCGAAATCTGCGTGCTTTCCACGCTGCTTGAAAATGCGATGTACACGCTCTCCGGCGCCCTGATCGGGGCGATCGCCCTGCTTTTTGACGCCCGCGACCATCCGTTTTATCTCGTGCTGGTGGGAATCGCCATCGCCGGACTGCTGACGGTTTTTCATCCCCGAATATTCTTCTTCATGATTAATACGGCCCTCAAATCCATGAAGCGAGGTCCGATCCCGCCAAGCCGACGTTTCCGTTTTCGCCATATGCTGGCGGCGGTTGGGATGTTCATGCCGGTCTGGTTTTTCGGTGGCGTGGCACTCTGGGCGAGCGTGCACAGCATCCATTACATTTCCATTCGCACCTATCCCGATCTGGTCGGTGCTTTTGCCCTTTCCGTCAGCCTCGGCATGTTCAGTCTGCTGCCCGGAGGCTTGGGCGTTCGTGAGGCGATTCAGGCATTGTTTTTAACTCCGATTGTCGGCTCACCCGAATTGATTGTCGTTGCCGTGGCCCTGCCCCGTG
>JAJZKY010000513.1 GCA_021803885.1 Planctomycetota bacterium | reverse complement strand
GGCCACACGGGGCGCGTTGTAGTCGTAGCGAACGAGCCAGCGCGCCCCGAACCAGAGCGGCAGCACCAGCGTCAGATAAAAGGGGTTGTGCCCAAAGATGACGATCATCGCGCCGATCATGATGATCGCCACGGCCATCTCGATCGGCAGCCCGAGAAACAGCGCGGGCCGTGTCGCGGCGACAAATAGAGGATCGCGCTGCCTCTCGCTCATGGTTCAGCCACCGCCCACGAAGGTTGTCACGAGGTAGGAGCTGCCGAACACCAGAACCAGGCCGGCCGCGAGCCAGCCGATCGCATGGAAGCCCATGCGGCCGGTCCAGCACATGAAGCCGACTGCGGCCACGGCGAGCACAGCAACGCCTTCGCCGAATGGGCCGAGGATGAATGTCGCGATATTGTCGATGATGGTTGTGGGGCTGGTGCCACCAGAAACCACTTGCGCATGGGCCACGGCGGGTAAAAGGAGGCCGGCCGTCACAAGGACGGCAGGCTGTAGCCATGAACCCCGGCCCGCTTTGGTAGCCGTCCCAGCCGCGAAATTTGCCGCGCGATCGCGCAGCTTAGTGAGCCTTTGTTTCACCGTGAGTTTCCTGTTTTGAGGGTTGAGCCGGGCCGCTTGGGCCAGAAGCGCGGGACGCTTGAAGCGTCACCGCATGAGCCGCCGCGAAGCCAGCCGGGCCGATCGAGTTCGGGAACACATCCCAGGATGGCGTGCGCGGAGGAGATGAGGCTGATGACGGGCTGGCCTGACGGGCGGCGCTGGCCTTGGGGGCTTGCACGCTATCGGCGGGGTCGATTTCGGGAACAACATATTTGGCGGTTGAAACCACGCGGTTGACGTAGCCGTTCTGGAACCCCTGCCAGGCTGATCCCGTGTTGTAGCGTGATAGCGCCGCTAGGAGTGCCGCTTGGCGGCCCTGCCCGTGCGGTTGCTTGTAGTCCCGCGCCAGCAGCTTGCCGCCCGCCCGCACCGAAGCACAGGCATCAAAGGCCGTGGCGACCGTCAGCCCCAAGCGTGTGAGGTTCGCGCTGTCGATCTGCATGAGGCCGAGATCAACCGAATGCCCGGCGGCAATCAGCCGCTCAGCAACGGCAACCGCGCCGGGCGCATCGAAGGGCCGCATGCTCTGCCGTGTGGTGTTGTCGTGAATCGCCAGAGTGTTGAAGCCCGACTCGGTGCCGGCAACCGCCGCCAGCGTGCCCGGTGCGTCCTCGGGCGCACAGCGATTCGCGAGAGCGAGGAAAAGGGCCGGGGCGATCAACATTTCCCGTCCTTCCGGCTCAGGCTGGCCACTCGGCTGTAATTTTTCATGATTCTCATATTGCAGAATCGAAGCATCATAGTCAATATCGTGATAACGTTATCAGATAACGTGTCACATTTTGATGGAATCGATGCCCGCCATTACAAACCAACGTATGGGACGTAAGCGAATGGATGCAGAGCGAGTCGTGGTGCGGTTGCCGACGCCGGCAGTCAAAGCGATTCCGTCGCTGCTGGCGGACCATGAGGACCGATCGGATTTTATGAGAGAGGCGGCCGAGCTTGAGATCGCGATCCGTTCGTTGGACGTGTATCCCGAACTTCTCGGGTATCTGACGGCGAATGAATCGTTGGCTGAGTTTTGCGCGCGGGCAGTGCGCCAAGCTGCGCAGCGGCGCATCAAAATGCTCAAGGAGAATATTGCCGAGGATGAGTCGGAGTCTCCTAGCCAGGCGGCTGGGCCTGGCGGGACATCGAGATAAGCTTGGCTTTGAACATGAGGACGCGGTTACATCCTCGTCATGTTTTTTGTTGGATTTCCCCCCAGCTTTGCCACACAGCGCAAAATGGCCGGGAGGGTAATTCATTCGTCCTTAGATCGTCGCCGTCCTTTAGCGGGAGCCGTAAGCTGATTACTCGGATGTGTTTGCGAAGCCTCAAATCGTATGTTTTTATAACCCGATGCAAATTCGGGTTGCAAGAGTTCATGGAGATGCACGTTAAAGAGGGCAGCGATCGAGGACATGCGATCAATGGAGACATTGATTTTTCCATGTTCAACTTTGCCGATATAGGCCCGATCCGCCTCGATGAGACGCGCCATATCGGTCAGCGACAGACCGAGTGCGTTTCTGCCGGCTCTCACATTGTCCCCGAATACGAATCGCTCAGGGGCTTTCAACAAGCGGCCATCGACGGCCGAAAGTTCACCAGTTCTCTTTTTCGGGCTCTGTATCGGCATTTTTGCCGACTTCTCCAACTTGCCCATGCACATCCGTTCCTTATGCCTGACACCTGCTGTTCGCAGCGGTTCTCCCGATGCGCGCACATGACTCGACCAACGTCCTGCGATTTAAAATGGTGGGAAAACTTGCCTCATCGCATTGGACGCTTCCTCGAAACCCAAGCTTACCGCGCGATGACGTTGCCCTATTCAAGCACGGCGGCCATCATCGCAGGTGCCCGGATTAGCCCGCGCGAGTCGCAGGCTATGAGCTACTTTGACACAGGAGGAATGACCGCGGAACACACCTAGAAAAGCAAAATCCCGCCCAAAGAGGACGGGACCTGCAAACGACATAGGCTTTTGGCTGTATCCGTGGTGTCCATCAGCGGCAAACTGGTGGTCACAAAACTCAATCTGCACAGCCAAAATGCCTCAGAGCCCTCAAGAATGCAAGCCCTAGCTTGCAAGGGGGAGTCGCGTGCTGGTTTCAGCCCCTACCGGGCGGGTTTCACCCAAACCCGTAGGAGTTTCCATGCAACTGCCCCACCAGGCGGAGCGGGGGCACGTGCCCCCTTCCCTTCCCGCACGTCCAACCGGCTTGCGCCGTTTAACCCCTGCTATGCTGCCCACCGGCCGCCTTGCCGATGAGTTTGCCGGGGGTGACATCACCCCCGGCCAGGCTCTGGCCGCGTTCAAAGCTGCTGCTCCGTTTCTCGGAATCGGGCCGCGTGTCGCCCAGGCGATTGACTGGCTTTTCAGATTCACACAGCCCCAGGATTGGCAGCCAGGTGCGCGGCCCATTGTTTGGCCCAGCGCGGCCATGATGGCGGCTGAACTGGGGATCACGGAGACACAGACAAAACGCCTCAACCGCCATCTGGCCGAGCTGGGGGTTGTCACCATGCGAGACAGCCCCAACGGCAAACGCTACGGCCATAGAGATCGGTCTGGGCGGATTATCGAGGCGTATGGCTTTGACCTCTCCCCTATCGCACAGCGTATCGAGGAGTTCCGTGCCTTGGCCGAAGCTGGCCGCGAGGAGCGCGCAGCCATGGCCAAACTGCGCCGGCGGGCTTCGATCGCCCGTGCAAGCTTGCGGCAGACGTGGGAGACATTTCGGGAGCAGGAAATTGATCTGCCCGCGCCCCTCAGAACGGCCGCTCAGGCCGCAAGCCGTGGGCTCAAAGCTTTAGATAGCAGCCAGACGCTCAAGCCTGCTGTGGAGGCCCTGGAAGCCATCGCGGTTGATGCGCGCCGGGCGCTAGAGACGGCTCTTGCCGGCGCCCCTCGGGAGCAGACAAGGACTTCTGAATCTGTGGAAATGTGCCCCAAGGGGCACGCTGATGTGCCCCACATTACAACTACAAACCAAAACCTTAATCCTAATAAGGATACGGTAATCGCATTGAAAGAATGTAGTCGCGGCGACCGGCCGGGTAGAATGGCACAGACGAAGCCGCCAGCTAGGCCGGAAAGGCAGGATCGGGGCTCCTCACTAAAATTGACACCAGATGAATTGGTTAGATTGGCCCCCCGATTGAAGCCTTATCTGCGACACCCCTCCCCTTCTTGGCCGGAAATCGTGGATGCAGCCGATTGGCTCCGGCATGACCTCGGCGTGTCTAAACCGCTTTGGGGCGAGGCATGCCTGGCAATGGGGCGAGAACAAGCTGCAATCGCTCTCGCCTTGGTTTCTGCCAAACCGCCGGGCCATTTCCGGTCCAGCCCTGGCGGTTATTTTCATGGAATGGTCGAGCGGGCGCGTGACGGTGGCTTGCATTTAGATCGCACCATCTGGGGGCTACGTGGTGCCAGCGCCCTTAAAATCTAGTCTTTTCCGTCGTGTTTCATGAAATCATGGTTACATGCAAACATGTAAGCGTGTTGATGTTTGGAGCTCTGCGCGCGTTTGTCGCCTCACGCCGCTTCCATCACCCGCAACTCAACATGCAAACCGGCTGCGACCGCCATGTTGACCAAGGCATCCAGGCCAAAGAGGTTAATCTTGCCGCGCAGCAGATCGGAAATGCGAGGTTGTGTAACGCCGAAAAGCTTGGCGGCTTGGCTCTGGCTCAAGCCTTGGCTGGTAATCCGCTCTTTGAGCGCCATGATCAGCGCTGAACGAAGCTTCATATTTTCGGCCTCGGCCGGTGTGTCAATAAAGACCCACTCCATCCCGAGTTTGCGGTAAGCATCAAGCGAGCGGCGGAT
>JAJZKY010000512.1 GCA_021803885.1 Planctomycetota bacterium | reverse complement strand
CTTGATTTGATATCTCGCTCCCGTGACCACTCCGAGCATCGGCGCGAGGATCAGCCACTTGTAGAGATTGCGTTGATGCACTCCAGAAAAGTCTTCGTGTATCAGGGGAAGGTGTTTCTTCAGTGAGAATCGCTTACGTTGTCCCATATAGGTCTTCATCGGTTTTGTCAGGCCGGCGCTTACCCGTCCGCCGGGAGCGAGATATCAAATCAAGCCAGACTCAGTATAAACATAGTGTGCGCAATGCCGTTCCAATGGCAGCCTGCAAGCCAGGTAAAATCGAGCTTGAGTTACTCCGTCCGCTTGTCCCAGATCAGGCTCTGAATCTGCGCTTCTTGCTCCAGCGGTCAGGCTGTGGCCGCTTCTTATCGACCTTCCGCGCTGATAGCGCACGGATCACTTGCTGTCTGCGCTCATGCTGCGCTGCTGAACTCAGCTTGTGAGCATTTACTTGTTCCATGCTGATTGAATGCGCGTATACGCTCAAAATCACAGTAGTGATGGGCCGCATCTATATCCGGAAAACGGAGGCAGAGCAATCTGCCGCATGACCAGATCGATCTCCCCCATACTCCCCTTTACCACGTCTGGCATACATCGTTTCGGGCTCCGGCAATTCACTTCGCACACATAAACCCCAATTGCCTTCACGGATAGTATGGCATAATATATTCGAAGGATCGAATATTCCGATTAACGAGTAGAGCATCATGCCAGACTCATTACACCGTTTCAAAGCCGACATCTTTCAGGCCCTTGCTCATCCAACGCGGATCGCGATTATGGAACTGCTGGAGGGGCGGGAACTTTCTGCCGGCGAACTGATGGAAAAGCTCGGGATGGAACAGGCAAACATCTCTCAGCACCTTGCAGTGCTTCGAGCAAAACAACTAGTTGTAAACCGCAAAGCCGGGAATCAGGTCTTTTATTCGATGCGCGATCCCATTATCAGTAAAGTGCTCGCTCTGATGCGCCGCTATTTTCAGAAGCACCTGAAAGACACCATGGAACTGTTGGATGAGATGGACGACAGCGTCCTTCGGTCGGGGCGATGAGAGCAAATTCCAACCGTATTTCTCAAACGGAGAAGCCTGAAAGTTGTTACCCATTGCACATTTTGACGCAGCTCTGATCGCCCGCGGTCTTCCGTTACTGCTGTTGTTGGTCGCAGTCTGGATTGGTTTGGGGTTGATTGGCTTGCTGCGCCCGCATAGCGTGAGATTCGTCGCACGGGTGGTCTTTCCACTTGGAGCTATCACTTGTTTTGCATTGGGAGCGGTCGCGGCGCACTTTCTGGTATCCAGTCACGCACCCGAAGTCATGACGCTGCCGTTGGGACTCCCCGACCTGCCTTTCCACGCAAGACTCGACCCCTTGGCGGCTTTTTTTCTGTTACTGCTGGGATTGGCTGGAGCGGGCATTTCAACCTTCGCTGTCGGATATTTTCGCTCAGGGCAAGGAACAGCCCCTGGACTGCATTGCCTGCAGTATCACGTATTCCTCGCGAGCATGGCCCTTGTCATCCTTGCGGACGATGCCTACTTCTTCATGGTCGCGTGGGAGACAATGGCACTCAGTTCCTATTTCCTGGTGACTTCTCAACATCGCATACCGGAGATTCGCCGTGCCGGTTTCCTGTACCTCCTTATGGCGCATATAGGAGCACTCTGCATACTGCTAAGTTTTGGCGTGCTGCAGGGTGGACGTTGGCAATTCACTTTCGATGCGATGCGCGGCGCTCTGCTGACACCGTTCTGGGCCAGCGCTGCCTTCCTGCTAGCGCTGATTGGCTTCGGGGCCAAGGCCGGGTTAGTTCCGCTGCACGCCTGGCTGCCGGAAGCGCATCCGGCGGCACCTTCTCCGGTATCGGCATTGATGAGCGGGTTAATGCTCAAAACGGCAATTTACGGCATGTTGCGTATCACCTTCGACCTGCTGCACATTCGCTACTGGTGGTGGGGAGTACTGGTCCTCGGTGTCGGGTTATTCTCGGCCCTCTTCGGAGCGATCTTTGCTGCGGTGCAGACCGACATGAAACGCTTGCTGGCTTATTCGTCAATTGAGAATATCGGCATTATTTTTACTGGCATCGGCCTTGCAATTTTGTTTGCGGCATGCGGCTTGCCCCTGTTTGCGGCACTGGCGCTCACCGCTGCCTTGATTCATTCGCTCAACCATGCATTTTTCAAGAGTCTGCTTTTTCTCGCTACGGGTTCCGTGCTGCACGCAACCAACCAGCGCAGCTTGGGCAAACTTGGAGGATTGATCCGGCGCATGCCGTGGGTCGCCACATTGGCGCTTATCGGCACTCTTGCGATTGCCGGGTTGCCGCCGCTCAACGGCTTCGTTTCCGAGTGGCTGCTGTTGCAGTCGTTTCTCTTTACCCCGCAGATACCCCACGCTTTTCTCAATATGCTGATTCCGCTGTGCGCAGCTCTATTGGCGCTGACAGTTGCTTTGGCTGCCTACGTGATGGTGAAGTTCTATGGCGTAATTTTTCTTGGTCAGCATCGAGAGCCTTCCCTTGTCCATGCGCACGATGCTGACTGGATGGAGCGCCTCGGACTGGCGTGGCTGGCGCTCGGATGTATTGCGATTGGAGTCATGCCACAGCTTGCGCTCCGAGTTGCGGGTGCCGTTACAGGTGCACTCCTGGGGCAGGCCGTGAACCTCAGCTCTCCTTTCTGGTGGATTGCTCCAATCGCATCAAAGCAGGCGTCCTACAGCGGACTGATACTGCTGACGGGAATTGTCGGAGTCGTGGGCATTACTTTTGTGATGGTGCGCGCCTTGGCTCATGGACGCATTCGGCGGACCGCTTCCTGGGATTGCGGCTATCCATGGCAGACCTCACGGATGCAGGACACTGCGGAAGGCTTCGGTCAACCGATCCGACATATGTTTGGTCCGTTCTTTCGCATGGAGCGCGAACTTCCCGCACCTACCGATACCACGCCCCATTACCGGATCCATATTGAGGACCGCCTTTGGCGGGCACTCTATCTGCCAATCGCGCGCTACGTACAGCGGCTGGCGGACTGGATTGGCCTTCTGCAAGGGGGGCGGCTGGCCATCTATCTGCTCTACAGTTTTCTCACGCTGATTGCATTGCTGGTGTTTGTCCGATGAGCGCGCTCACGATGGTTCGTCAGTTCGGCGAAGTGCTGCTTGCCATCGCGATCGCACCACTGTTTGCCGGATGGATCGCGCAATGCCGTGCGTGGCTTCAGAATCGGTCCGCACCTCCACTGACGCAACCCTATCGCATGTTGCGCAAGCTGTTTCATAAAGATGTCGCGCTCGCCACAGACGCCTCTCCACTGTTTCGCATGACCCCTTATATTTTGTTTGGGACAATGGTGCTGGCCGCAGCCATTATTCCGTCCGTTGCGACCGATTTGCCTTTCGCGCGCGTGGCCGATGCGATTGCGCTGATCGGTCTATTTGCTACGGCGCGCGTCTTCCTGTCGCTGGCGGCGATGGACATTGGCACCGCGTTCGGCTCGATGGGCGCACGCCGCGACATGATGATCGGCTTTCTCGCGGAACCTGCTCTGCTGATGGTTCTGTTCAATGCGTTTCTGCTGTCTGGAAGCACAGCTCTGCCAAGTGTCGTCGAGGCATCGACTGCACATCCGTTCCTCATTGATCCCAGCCTGGTCTTCGCGGCGGTTGCCTTTCTGATGGTCTTGCTGGCGGAGAACGCACGCATTCCCATCGACAACCCTGCAACCCATTTAGAGCTGACCATGATCCATGAAGCGATGGTACTCGAATATTCGGCGCGTCATCTTGCATTGGTGGAATGGTCTTCTGACTTAAAACTCTTCAACTACGCATGCATCGGCTTCGCGCTCTTTCTGCCTTGGGGCATAGCAGCCCGCGGTGCGGATGGTGCCCTTACGTTGGGAGTCGCCGTCATCGCACTGCTGATAAAGCTGATCGTGGCCGGAGCTGCATTGGCGCTGATTGAATCTCTATCGGCCAAGTTGCGCATTTTTCGCGCCCCGGAATATCTGGCGACGGCTTTCCTGCTTGCCGTGCTGGGTTTGCTGGTTCATCTTCTGCTGGGAGCTTAAAGAAAATGCATTCGTCCCACATGATCGTCGAATTGTTGAAACTGCTGGCCGCAAGTCTGCTATTGATCTCCTTTGCCATGCTCTCACGACGGCGCACGCAGCGGTTGATTACCCTCTTTGCATGGCAAGGCTCTGTTCTCTTTATCTCCACTCTTCTCGTGGCTTATAGCGCTGGGCTTACGGAACTCTACTTCTCAGCCGCATTGACGCTGCTGCTGAAAGTGATTGCCTTGCCGTGGATTCTCCATCGCCTGATCCAGCGTCTGGGCGCGCAATGGGACAGTGAACCGCTCGTCAATATCCCCACGACCATGCTGGTCGGTCTGGGCCTGGTCATCTTCGCTT
>JAJZKY010000511.1 GCA_021803885.1 Planctomycetota bacterium | reverse complement strand
CGACAAGTGTGCCTAAAGCCAAGGCCCCACCCGCAACCCATTCTTGCCAGGACACGCCAAACAGCGAGGGAGAGGGGGATGCTGACGTTGTCGGAGCAGTCGGCGCTGTGCCCGTCGTCGATGACGCATGCGTAGAGCGCGTGGTGTTGGTGCTGACCGTCGAGAGATGATACGGGCTCGTAGGGCCGGACGTGGTCGGGGCTACCGTCACAGTCGGCGCGGCATACGGAATATAACGGACGGTCATGGGACCGCCGGGCACAGTGCGGGCCTGCCCCACTTGATTATGCACGCAAGCGGCAATAAAAGCCCCGTACACATCATGACTCACCCGATTCGGCGGCGTGAAAGGGCTGAAAGCTGAATAAAAATACCAGCCAATGCCCGGACGATGAATTCCCATCATTACGGCAAACCCTGCGGCATTCAACGTCGCCGAATAGGAACTGCTGGGATACGATTGCACATAGTCGCCGGTGCCTGTGGGGAGAAAAATCCCGTTCTGCGCTCCGCGTTGCTGATAGCCGTGCGACATGGGATAGGTGTTAAAACGAATAGCCCCCGCATAAAAATTTTCGTTCGTCAGCCAATCGTAGCCGATCCCGCCCGCGAATTGCTGAAAGCCCGCACCGGATAGGGTCGTTTGCGAACCATTGGGATTGACCTGATAATACATCGGCCATTCGCACCAGTCGATGAAAATATTTCCCGCGTTCACCCATTCCGCGACGGTTTTCGGCGTCCACGCTACAAATTGCCCCGGACCGAGCGCGGATCCATACCCGTTAATTACCACATTGCGCGATCCCGCATTAGCCCACGGCTGCAAATAATGCCATAGGCTGCCCAGCACTTGCGCGTTCGGAGGATTGGACACATTGCTCGATCCCAACCCATCAATGATGATATAACCCATAATATGCGCCTCCGCGAATACTAGCCCGCTTAACCTTTAGCCTGAGCCTTGCTTACCCCTGAGTCTTGCTTACCGCTTAGCCATGACTCAGTCCGAACAATTGTGCCATAATATACAGCACAACACTGGCCAAAATCATCAACATGGTGCTGTTCAGCTGCTTGGTAATACTCTCGCGCATCCGTTGCAAATCTTCGCGAAGCTCCGCCAGCAAACCTTTTAAGGAGTCCTGTTCCAGTTCCAGCCGCTCAATGCGCTTATCGTGATTTTTTAACAGCGCCCACGCTTCGTCGTTGGGCCAATCCTGCGGATGTTCGGCCATAAGAATCCCCCCGATAGGTTAAGCATAACGGGGGGAGAAGGAAGGCGGGAGGATTGGCGAGGGCAAGGGGGATTAGCAAGGACAGAGCCGAAACAAAAAGAGAGAGACTTTAAGCCGAATGAAGCTCATTATGATGATTTGTCCCAGACTTGCAATATCCGCGTGACCGTCTCCGTGCATGCCCGGCATACTTCCCGAAATCGATAGACTATCGTGGGGATGCCATCGGGACCATATTGTGTGACCTCAATTCGATGGACATAGGCATCGGTTAATTCGTCCCCGCAGTTGTCGCAGAAGTGCTTAATCATGCGCGGTCCACTCCTTTTTGTGTATCGGCCAACCGTTCTAACCTCCGCAATAAGTCGTGTTCCCGAATCCTTTCTTGGGTGATCATCACACTCGCCATACCGCCAACCCCCGCCATAATACCGAACACGAAACCTAGGGCTATCGGCGGAATAGCCAACCATGGCGACCACAGCAGAACAATACCCACCGTGGCACAGAGAATACCCAAGATCGCCAGGTGCCGGGCGTCGTCGTCGCGCCAGAGAGTGGTCCAGAAACTGTCGTGCGGTATGGGTTTCGTAAGCATTTTCTCTGCCATCGGGTCCCATCTCCTCTCTAAAATTCCACCCTGTGAGCCCTCAGCCGCCCGCCGTAAACCGGTCCACAATCTCCCCCAGGGTCATGTCGAGCAATCCATCCCATTCTTTCTCCTGCCGTACCGCGTCCCGTTTCAGCACCCCGATGCGCTGTTTTAACCCGGCAATTTCGTCATGGAGTTGGGCTATCACACTATTGACCGCCCACGAATCCAGGTCCGTCTGCGGCTCCGTGACGCCGGAAATGGATTCCAAATACACCTCGGTGTTCTTCACCCTTATGATCCGTACTGGGGAAGTGTCTATTTTCACGGCGATGCGCTTGTCTAACACGTTGATCCCTTGCGATCTTTCGTTGACGGTTTCTACGACACGAAATACCGCCACGAGATCTCTGAGTTGGACGCGGGATTGGTCATTGTGGAATGTGATCGTCCCCGCTTCCTCCGTAGGCTTAACGTCTTCATTCATCATTCTTGGCCTCCATTTCTTTCTTCTGCGCGGTATCCCGATCTTGGACCCCGCTCAATTGCGCTAAGGTCTCCCGTAATGGACGCGCCCATTCACCATCCTTCAGGCGCAAGACGAGCGATCCGACCTGGTCGTGATCCAATGTCCACAAGGCCAGACGGTCCCATGGGCCATGTGTATAGACCGGACCCATCAACAACGGCGCGTAGAGGCTGTCGATCAGCACCATGCCACGATCCCCGAGGTACAGGCGAGCGTGGGGACTCTCTATGGGGCCCCAGTGTAACCAGGTGTCGATTGCCTTCTGTCGTGGCGCGGCGAGATCGGGCAGCACCTGGCGGATCTCCTCAGCGCTCGGTGTCCCATCCAGCCATTCCGGGCCGAACACGTTTTCTATCCAGCCGATGCTCCGGTAGGTCCCCGGTTGCGGGCGCAGTTTGAGTTTCAGCATAATGGTTTCCTGCTCTTCGACGGACATGAACACCATGAAGACCCCATCGGTGATGTACGCACGATCCGCATAGCGCCCGAAGACGATGCGATAGAAGGATTGATGGGCGATGAGGGATTGCAGAATGGTGAGGGTTTGATTCGCGAGATTCCTCATGATGGTGCGCCTCCTTCGTCCCATAGGGGCAGTCCTTGTTGTACCACTAGTTTGCGCGTGGCCTTGAACCGTTCTTCGTGCGCCGCCATGCGTGCTTCGGCTTCTGCTTTCAGCGCCATCCATTCCGCCTTTTCCCGGGCCATCCTCTCAGCATCGGCGCGTTCGTTTTTAGCCCGTTCGGCCCCTTCCTGACGAGCGGTGAGCAATACCCTCGACAAACAGACTTGATGCACGAAGAACTCCGTAGGACGCCAGTCATACACCGGGTGATCATAAGGACTGCTCACATCGATTTTGATAAAGACGTCCGCCCCGACGTGTCGACACGCATCGCAAACCCGGGGGTCTAATAACGCCTGAAAGTGTTCCGCTTGAAACATGCTATCTTCCTCCTTTCGGCTCCTGCCAATGGTCCGCACAAGTCACCGTCCCACGTGGTTCGTCGTAAAAGTCCTCACCCGCCCGAGGGTTCAACGACTTCCCGCACACATCGCATGTCGGGTAGGGCTCCCAAATCCAATCGTCGAACCCGCAGTTTGGACAGGACGCTGTGGGCGTGGGGTTTGCCGGAACGTTGCGATAGGGTGTCGCCCCGCAATTGGCGCAGAAATAGATGCCCAACAGTTCCGGCTTGAAACGCTCCCGAAAAAAGCGCGGGCGCACTGCTTGGGCCGCCGCCTCGATGTGCTTTACGTCTTCCGGCGACAGGGGGATTGGGCGGTTATTCGTCACTTTATCCACGCGATTGACCCTCCTTGTGGACGGGCAGGGGTCGCTTCGTTATGGGCCTTTTAACTCTGGCGCGTTTCCGCCGCTTTCGTTCACAGCGGAAACAGCCAAACTCCTTAGGACACCCCGGGAAGAAATCGTGGTAGATCGTGACGTGACTGTGGTAAAACTCCGTGCCCTCCGTTAGTGGTCCTTCAGGTTGCCTCATCCACCGCGTGATTTGCGAGAGTTGATCCCGTAACTGGCGGCCATCGAAGTCAAGCCAATCACACCGCCACGCTTCCCCTAGGGCCTCTAATTGTTGGGCGCCGTGTTCCAGCGCACCGCGCAGTCGCCGTACCTCGGCCACTAGTTCGGGAATCGCGTGGCGCGCCATGACTACAAAGGCGGCATCCGGTAAGGGAAGTCCAAAGCCTGTTACCGGGGCATCATGAAGCCAATTTTGCCGGTCAGCATGCGGCCCCACGGTCCAGACTGCCTCGGTTTTGAGATCTGATTCGGAAAGAGTATCGGGGTTCTTGCCGTAATCGGTTGTGACAAACCACGGTCCCGCTGTTGCGTCGCGCTCTAATGCCTCAATATACGCTAAGCGATCCTCACTAATCATCTTGCCAAGTCACCTCCCTAATCAAGCTAATCAAGCCCTCTTCCTCAAACTCTTCGACAATAAACTCACCCACCAAACGCCAATGGCTCTGGCACAGCCACAATCGTGGTTCTCCCTCGCATTCATATCCGCGATATCCCTCTGCGTTGCAAAAGAAACAGGTATTCATGCAT
>JAJZKY010000510.1 GCA_021803885.1 Planctomycetota bacterium | reverse complement strand
TGTGGTGCAAATACCCATAGCCCATGAGCTTGAGTTTATCCGCCTTCCAAAGTTTCCACAGTCTTAGGGTCATGTAGACATCGCACCGGTTTGCGGCTTCATAGTCACCAATCACTTCTGAGCCTGCGGCACTGAACGGGCACTCTGGGCAATCTTCGAAATGCATTTCGTAGGTTCGAGTTAGGCTACTCCCGATGATCGGTGCCCAGACCTTCACCTGCATGTCAGTGTGCTTTCCCTTGAGGGCAAAATCTCCCTCTATCCCTGCGAACCGAGCGAGGTCTAACAGGTCACGACGCTCTCCGTTGTAGGTGATTACCTCATCAGCATTCTGAATGCGGTGAAGCGCCTCAGCAATTCTGCTCCCCCGATATGCCAAGTACTCGCGATCCTCAACGGAATATATCCCTATGATGTCCTGACCAGTGTCAATCACCAGCGTCGTCACGCTTTTTACTCCCACGCATGTGATGGGGAATTTTCCTGAACACCCGATTGTAAATCTCATGCGCTAAATCAACCGACTCTTCAATGGCCTTGCCGGTTGGCACCACCCGGATATTGACTTGCCGCTCACGCGCCAGCCTAATCCCGGCAATCAGGCAAGCACCGAGGTAAACCATGCCACGGTTGATGCGCGGCATATGGGCGTCGGGGTCAAACATTACCGGCCTCCGGCACGCTGCTGGACGCCGCTGATGATATGGGAATTTCTATATCTATAGTGCGAATCAGGGCGGCGTTTTAGCGACAAGCCAAGAAGAATATTTTTGTTCGTCATTCGAGAACCCATAGCGCTACCTCCCTCCAGCCCGCTACTGGCGGACGACGAGTTGGTCAGGGCGACCGAGGAAGACCTCGGATGGTCTGTACTGACGGAGTTCACCACAGAGCGGACACTCAACCGCAATTGACTGAAACGGAAATTCCTCCCGCCCAGACGGCACATCACGGCGGCACCGCTTGCAGGTGACCACGAAGGTTTTGCGGCCACTGGGCGTCGGGAACACGGAGACATTATAGGCGAATAAGAGGTGAATATGTATAGCGTTGGCAAAGCCTCAAGTCGGCAAAATAGTGATAGTGTCATCACATTATTGTTGAATAGATCGCATGAGTGATGTATATATCACTCATGCAAACTCTAACGGAACTCGGTGAGGCTGTCGCGCAAAAGCGCAGGGCTCTCAAACTGAGCCAGAGCGCAGTCGCAAGCCGTACCGGCCTCACCCGGGAGACTCTCGTGCGATTCGAACGGGGGCAGCTATCAGAGTTCGGCTCCCGCAAGCTGTTGGCTGTGCTTGCGGTTCTGGGAATGGAGTTGAGCTTTGTCGAGTCTGGAATGTCGGGTACTCTCGATGAGTTGCGGCGTGAGCGGGGCGGAGCATGAAGCTAAATGTCCATGTCCTAGACAAGCACGTTGGCGTCCTCGAACAGGTAGGCGACTTCCGCAGCGTCATGGCCTATACGCCAGAGGCCGCGCCGGAGGACCTCGTTTCTCTGACGATGCCTGTCCGCACCGAATCCTACCCGTGGGACGACGAGCTTCACCCCATCTTCCGCATGAACCTCCCCGAGGGCTACCTGCTGCAAGTTTTGCAGGAGGAGTTCGGGCCGCACATCGGAGCCAGCCCGGTCGCCCTGCTGTCGGTCATCGGGCGCAACATGGTGGGGCGGCTGAAGGTGGCTCCTCCGGGTGCGGTGCTGGATGAACCCGCCAAGCCAGTCGAGGTTGCTGAACTGCTGAAGGGCGACAACTCCGAGGAGGCATTCTCCCAGCTCGTGCGGGAACACGCAAGAAGTGGTGTTTCGGGTATCCTACCCAAATTCCTAGACGTGGAGAAACAAAGAGAGACTGGACTGGGACGACACGCCAAGGCATCGCTTTTGACCCACCGGCACATCATCAAAGGCTCGTCCTCGCGGCTCCCGTTTGCGACGGCCAATGAGCACTTGTGTATGCAAGTCGTGGCAAAGATCTTGCCCACGGCTAAGACTGAACTTTCCGATGACGGCAACGTCCTCCTCGTGCATCGCTTCGACGTGGATCAGAACGGCAAACCCTTCCGGGCTCTGGAGGATTTCTGTTCTTTGCTAGGCTTGCGCCCTGCTCAGAAGTACGAGACCACATGGGAGAGAATCGCGAAGGCGGTCCGCGCTCACGTGCCGGGGGGCGACCAGCACGAGACATTCCGAAAGCTGACCGCGATGCTTCTTCTAACCTACGCACTGCGGAACGCCGATTGCCATGCTAAGAACATCGCGCTCCTTTACACGTCACGGAACGACGCCAGTCTTGCTCCCGCATACGATTTCTTCACAACTTCCGTCTATGCCGGGTACCAGCACAATCCGCCCGGCATCAGCGTCATGGGCAAGAAGACGTGGCTACCCGGCAAGACCCTCGCCCGGTTCATCACCGGCAGCTTCGGCATCCCGGAGAAGCAGCAGCGGGAGATGGTCGAACGCATCAGTGATGCCGTGGCTGATACCGCTCCGGCAGTTCGGGAGAAGATGGACAGCTTGGCTGGCTTCAAAGACACGGGCAAGCGCATGCTGGCAGCGTGGAGCGAGGGCATCAACCACCTGCGGGATTCCCGGATGTACGGCCTGAGTCCGTGGAAGTCGAACCCGGCCTTCGAGGGTATCTCCGACCCGCCCAAGTTGGAGACTCAGCGAACGGTCATTGGGAAGTCGGAACTCCTCGCTGGCCGAGGGCGGCGGAAGACGAAATAAAGCGAAAGACCGGGAAGCCAAACGCCGATTCAGTTAATGGAATTCATGAACTGACCTGAGCACAACCCAACATTTACCCAACAGAAAAACTTGGGCAAAACTAGGGTAAAGAATTCTGAATTTAGGCAAAACTTGGGCAAATAATAGGGGTCAATTTCGGTCAGAAATTGGGGTTGCTGGGGCGTAAGAGTCGTAGAATCAACAACCGGTTATGCCGACCTGTCTGGCTCATAACCCAAAGGTCGGCGGTTCAAATCCGCCCCCCGCAACCACTTACGGACTTCAACCCTAAAGTCCGACCCTACGAAACCGGGCGCCCGAAGGCGCCCGGTTCGGTTTTTTGGGGGGTCAGTCCGTCGATTTCCGGAACAGAATCTTCCGGACCACCTGGCTGTTGGCGGCGCGCTTGTTTTCCATCGGGACGTCGCCGTACAGAGTGGTGGTTCGGATATCGGCGTGACGCAGCAGCTTCTGCTGCACCTCCAGCGGGGTGTTCCCTTTGCTCAACAGCGTCCGGTACTTGTGCCGGAACGTGTGCCAGCCGATGCCGTCAAAGCCAGCGGCGGTCGCTGCTTCCCGGCGAGCATCATGGACCTGGATCCGTGGACGCTTGTGATTGGTCTGCTTCATACCAATACACCGCTCTCCCGGCGCGGCACCACAGTTCGGGCACTCGACCAGGCACCAGCCGGCGCGCCGGATCCAGTCCTGCTGCAGCGGCGAGGCGTGGTAGCACCGTCCGGTGATATGGCTCGGGAACACCAGGCCCCTGTCGCCGGCCTGGCTGGTTCGCTTCCAAGCAAGCAGGACGGTGGCGAACTCTGGGTCAAGGGGCAATTCGTCCTCGGAGTATTCGGTCTTCACCGGCCCGATGCGGCCATGGACCACGGCCTCTTCAATCTTCATGCAGAGCCGCTCAAAGTCAATCTTGGCCCAATCCAACGCCAGGATCTCCTCGATGCGCAGGCCTGTGCAAAGGGCGGAGACTGCCATGGTGTGGTAAGGCTGCGGAAGCAGTCCGATCAACAGGAAGCACTGCTCGATCGTCAGGTCCACCTGTTTCTTCTGCCGTTTGCTGATGCCGCGCACCTCAACCAACTCAATCGGGTTCTCGTGAAAATCAACCATTTCGTAAAGCTTTGCTTTGTTGAAGAGGCGGTTGACGAAGGCCTTCAGGTGCCCCTTGGTTTTGGGCTTTAGCGGCAACTCCTTCAGCCAGTTCTGAAATGCCAGCGGCTTGAACTTGTCCAGTTTGATCGCACCCCATTTTTCACGGATCTTGTTGCACAAGCTCAGGTACGAGCAAGTCGTCGAAAAGGATAGTTCGTCTTTCCGTGCCGCGCGCTCGCCAGGTTTCCTCTTCTTGATTTCGAGAAGATTCTCTTCAGAAATGAAACTGTCGAGGAGATCGCCCATCGTGGGGTCCACGATGATCGAATCGGAGCTTAGCTCTAGCTTGTTGAGCCGCTCAATGAACGGCTCGAGGTGTTTCTCGACCGCTGCTTGCGTAGGGAATTCGTCTCCACCAAGGTCCTTCGAGTCCTGTTTGCCGGTCTCGGGATTTGTATAGCGCCATTCCCACGCCCACTTTCCGTGGGCCCGCGGCACGCGCCGCAATGTGCCTTTTTGTATCTTCGGTTCGTCTTGCGTCATTCGTCTTCGTTCTCTTTCTGTTTGTTTTTGTTTGGAGGTCGATGTTTGTTGA
>JAJZKY010000509.1 GCA_021803885.1 Planctomycetota bacterium | reverse complement strand
TGAACCCACATTATTTATTGGGCTACGTGCAGGTTTGGAACCTGGATATTCAGAACACGCTGCCGGACAACATTGTGCTGAACGTGGGCTACAACGGCGCGAAGGGTTCGCATCTCGATCTGGTCGATGCGCCCAACCGCCAACTGACCGGCCTGCTGAATCCAAACTTTCCCTCCTTTGACTATGAAGATTCCATCGCTGCGTCCAGCTTCAACGCGCTGGTGGTGCGTTTGCGCAAGAGACTGCAACAGGGCATTTCGCTGGGCGCAACGTATACCTATTCGCACTCGATCGACGACGCTTCGTCCATCGGCGGCTCCAACTCCGTGGTGGCGCAGAACCAGCAGGACATCCGCGCAGAAGAGGGAAATTCTGCCTTCGACATTCGGCATCAGGTGACGGGCGACTGGCTTTTTGAGCTGCCCTTTGGTCCGGATGCGCACTGGCTGACCAGCGGCAACTGGGCCTCGCATGCCTTCAGCAACTGGTCGATCTCGGGCACGTTTACGTTTGCCACCGGTGTGCCGCTGTCGCCGAATTACAGCGCCACCAGCGCCGATGTCGCTCGTGGCTCGGCGGGCAGCCAACGTCCGAATCGCGTGCCGGGGGTGTCGTTAATGGCTGGCGGCGGCTCGCTGCAACGATGGTTCAATCTGGCTGCGTTTACGCCCCCGGTCAATCCAGCCACCGGCGCACCGGAGTACGGCAACGCCTCCCGCAACTCCATCCCCGGCCCGGGCACCGTGCAGGTCAACATGTCTTTGGCCAAGACGCTGCACATGGGCGATCGGCGCTCGTTGGAGTTTCGCGCCACCGCCAGCAACGTCTTCAACACGGTGCAGTACGCCACGGTCGACAGCTCGATTGATTCGCTCACCGCCGGCCAGGTCACCTCCGCCGCGAACATGCGCCAAGTCACCATGCTGGCCCGCTACCGTTTTTAATGGAGAGAACGATGCGCACGAATTTTTTACAATTCGCTCCCAACCATTGCACGCGCGTGGCCTCGGCGCTGCTGGCTTCCCTATGGTTGTGCGCCTCGAGTGCGGCGCAGGTGCAGAATGCCAAGGCCGGACAAATTGTCGGCAGTAATGGCGCAGGCTTCACGCTGCGGGTAAACAGTGATCTGGTGCTGACCAATGTGGTGGTGCGCGACAAAAAAACCGGACAAATTGTGCGTGGGCTGACGGCCAAAGACTTTACGATTCTCGAAAACGGCAAGCCACAGCAGATTCACACCATCGACTTTCAAAGCGTGGACGCGGTGACGACTCCCAGCGAAGGCACGGTGAGCGGCGCGAGCACACCAACAGCGCCTGTCTTGGACGCCAAGGGCAATATCGACGAAAAGATGCTGGAAAATCATCGGCTCATCGTATTGATGTTTGACCTGAGTTCGATGGAGGTCGAGGATTGGGATCGCGCTCTGGCCGCAGCCCGGCATTACGTCAACGATCAAATGCAGCCGGCAGATTTGGTGGCGCTGGTCTCCTATGGAACATCGCCGAGCGTCGATCAGGACTTCACCGCAGACAAAACTTTATTGCTGCGTGGGCTGGCGCGCTACAGCGGCATCGAGGGCCAGGGATTGCAGGCGGGCGGCAGCGGTTCGACCAATGGCACGGCGGATGTGGGGGCTGCCTATACGCCGGATGAAAACGAGTACAACTACATCAACATTGATCTGAAGCTGTACGCGATTGCCGACATCGCGCGTTCTCTGGAGCGCATCAACGCAAAAAAATCGCTGCTGTTTTTCTCTGGAGGACTGACGCGCACCGGCATTGAGAACCAGGCATCGCTCCACGCAGCCGTCAACGCAGCCGTGCGCGCCAATATGTCCATCTACAGCGCAGATATTCGCGGGCTGCAGGCACTGCCGCCGGTGGGCGACTCGCAAACCGGCAGCTTGCAGGGCAACGCTGCCTACAGCGGCGCGGCGGTGCAGAACCAGTTGGATTCAAACTTCGACTCCCAGGAAACGCTCTCCACCATCGCATCCGATACGGGCGGCAAGGCATTTTTTGATACGAATAATTTTGCGCCCGCCTTCACCCGCATACAGCACGACACCGCTGCGTATTACATGATCGGCTTTCGATCGAGCAATCCGGCGCGTGACGGAAAATTTCGCAGGCTCACCATTCGCGTACGCCGCCGTGGGGTCAAGGTGGAGTACCGTCCCGGCTACTTTGCTCCCGCCGACTTCCGCCATACCGCGCATGAGGATCGCGAACGCGAACTGCAACAGCAATTGGACAGCGACCTGCCCGCAACGGATCTGCTGGTGTACCTCGACGCTTTTTACTTCCGTACCGGCGACAACAGCTTTTTTGTTCCTGTGTCGCTCATCGTGCCCGGCTCGCAGATTCCTTTTACGCAAAAGAGTGATAAGGACAAAGCCACGCTCGACGTGATTGGCGTGGTGAAGAACCGCGCGAACGTCGAAGTCGGCAACGTGCGCGACACCGTGAAGTTGAAGCTAAACGCCAGCCAGCAGGTGCGTCAAAAGAACGTGCAGTACACCACCGGCTTTACGCTGGCTCCGGGAACGTATCACTTAAAGTTCATCGTGCGCGAGAACGAGACCGGCCAGATGGGATCCTTTGAAGCGGACATCACCATCCCTGAATACAAAAAAAATGCGTTGAAGCTCAGCTCCGTCATCCTCTCCAGCCAGAGCATTCCCTACACGAAGAAGAGCGCCAATCCACTGGTGCGGGATGGGGTGGAGTGGGTGCCGAATGTGGCGCACGTTTTTGCCGCCAATCAGCAATTGTATTTGCTCTATGAGGTCTATGATCCCGCGCGTGCGGCTGCAGCCACGCCCGGCAAAGCCAAGCAATCTGCCAACAATGACGCCACCACCCCCGTGCGAGTGTTGAGCAGCGCGGAGTTTCTCGATGGCACGCGGAAGGTCTATGCCACGCCGTTGCTGGAGGCAACGCGCATCAATCTTCCGCAGCGCGATGCGGTTGCATTTTTGCTCGATGTGCCGCTGGACAAGCTGCCACCGGGTCTCTACACCTGCCAGGTGACCGTGATTGATGATGCCGCCGGGGCCTTCAGCTTTCCCCGTTTGGCGTTGCGTGTGCGCCCAGCGGGAACAGAAACCGCTTCGAAATCTCTCTCCACTCCGGCAAAAACACTGTAACCGCACACGAAAAAGATTGCCTGCGTTACACTGCGCAAGGAATGTCCCTGGCTGCACCTTATCTCGAAATCGGCGTCGGAGTCGCTGCGGGCGCACTGGCCGCTGCCGGAGCCATCGCCTACGCGGGCATCGCGCCCAGCTCGCAGCTCTTTGGCCGTTGCGTGGTGGCCGCGCACCATCCGCACCAGATCGCGCTCACCTATGACGACGGCCCCAACGAGGCCGCCACGCCACAATTGTTGGATGTGCTGGCGCAACACAATGTCCGCGCCACATTTTTTCTCATTGGACGCTTCGCCCGCCGCCAGCCGCATCTGGTGCACGCCATCGCCGCCGCCGGCCACTTGATCGGCAGCCACACGGAGACACATCCGGCCCTGCTGCTCTGCTCCAACCGGCGCATTCGTGAAGAGCTGCGCGCGGGCAACTCCGCGCTGGAAGAGATTCTGGGCCAGCCGGTGCGCTGGTTTCGTCCGCCCTTTGGCGCGCGCCGCCCCTACGTGCTGCGGCAAGCGCGCGCGCTGGGGTTAACTCCGGTTTTGTGGAATGCGATGGGCTACGACTGGAAGCCCACCACGCCGCAAGCGGTGGAGCAGAACCTGTGGCGCGGATTTGAGCGCAACCAGCGGCGCGGCTTGGCCACCAACGCTCTGATGCACGACGGCGGCCACACCGGCCCGGGCGCAGACCGCCTCCACTCCGTCGCCGCCACCGCCGCGCTCATCCCACGCTGGCGGCAATACTTCGCCGCGCGCAACCAACCCTGTGCATTTGTCACACCCGAAGTCTGGAGCTAGCGCAGGCTCCGCTCCCGCCTTTCGAAGCTGGCTATACTTCCGTTGGCTTGGTGATAATTCCGCTCGCGGGTGCCCCATGTCTCGCTTTTGAGACATGGGAGGACGAAGCGCGGTGCCCCATTCAAGCCATCCTCTGGTTTGAGTGGGGTCGTACAAAAACTCCGCACCCTCGACGAGTCCTTCTGGAGCGAAGCGTCACTCCGCGCGAACCATCCCAGCAAAGGCCGCGCGCGCTGCCACCAGCGTTGCCTCCACATCCTGCGCCGAGTGCGCAGTACTCACAAAGGCCGCTTCAAACTGGGACGGCGGCACCCACACACCCTGCTCCAACATCGCGTAGTGGAAGGCGGCAAAGGCCTTCGTGTCGGAGCGCGCGGCCCCGGCGTAATCCTGCACCGACCCCGGCTGAAAAAATCCCGTGAACATGCTGCCCACGCGATTCACCGTGAACGCCACGCCTGCCTGCTGCGCGGCCTGCACCAAGCCATTGGC
>JAJZKY010000508.1 GCA_021803885.1 Planctomycetota bacterium | reverse complement strand
AATTCCAACCCACCTTCGACAAACTGCAAGCGCGATTCCATCTTGGGCCGCTCGGCTTCAATCTCCCAGTGCAGTTCCAAACTGCCGTGCTGGCGTGCGATTTCCGACTCATACTGCTTGTACTGCTCGGCAACCAACGCGGTGATCTTCTGCGCAGCCCCTTTGTAATCGGCCTCTTCGCGCAGCTTCACCGCCACCTCGCGCCAGCCGTATTCCGTGCCGGGGATCTGCTTGTACAGAGGGGTGGTGGCCTGAAACAAAATTGCGTTGGAAAATACGGCCACGCGCCCGGTGGGATACAGATCAATGCCCGTACCGGCCAGCTCCATCACATACAAACGCACCAAGCTGATGTCCATCACGTCGCCAGTGACGCCCGATACGCTGATGCGGTCGCCCACACGCACGCCGTAGCGGCCCACGATGAAAAAGTATGCGGCCACAGAGAGCAGCACCGTTTGCAGACCGACGGCAATGCCTGCTGTCAGAAATCCCGCAAAGGTGGCCAGAGAACTGAACTGCGAAACGAAGCCCAAAATCAGCACTCCGCCCATGCAAAAGCTGGTGACGAAGCGGCGCAGAATCAGCAACTGTCTGCGGCGGCGCATGTCGCGCACGTAGCGGATGGAGGTGCGCCGCCAGATTTCACTCAGCAACAGAATCAGTCCGATGCCCAGAGCAATTTCCAAGACACGCAGCAGCAACGCACGCAGCAGCCGATCGTATTCGCTGTCGATAGCGTCGCGCCACTGCAAAAGATTGGCATGGCTTTGGTCGAGCAGCAACAACTCCTGCGCCAGCGGCATGGATGCGGAGGAGAGCTGCCGAAACTCCGCGGTCAGATGCTCATAATCGGCAAGCGTCGGCGTGGGCTGCGCCTGCGCCGGGCTGGTCGCCGCAGCCTTGTTGTTGCCTGCGGGCAAAGCAGGAGCCGTCGCAGCACCCTGCGCCAAAACATTGCCCGCCTGCAGCGTCTTGCGCAGCAATGCGACCAACGGATCGTGCAAGGCAACCACACGCGCGCGTAAACGATCATTCTCTGCGATCCACAAATTCATCTGGTGCAGGCTGTTCAATTGCGCAAAGAGCGTCTCCGCCTGGCCCAGCACGCCTGCCTGCTCCGCAGCTTGGATGGATTGCCCCGCAAAGGACGGGCTTTTGCTCGATGCGGAGGTCGCGCTACCTGCAGCAGGGCTGCTCATCGGCGCGGAGAGTTCCAAGTGCGCAATCTCTGTGCTCAGCTTGGAGCTTCCGGTAGATTCGGCTTTGTCCATGGAGCTAAAGTGTTCGAGCACTTGCTGCATAGCCCGCTCCAAATCCAATTGGCCGCGCAAGCTGTCGTGCTCTGCCGTCAAGGCTTGTAGCCGCGCGCCGCTGGCCGTGGTCATTTGCCGCTCCGTAGTGGCTATCGCGTTTTGGATCTGCGCGATCTTGGCCGCTGTCGCAGCCTGCATGGCCTGCAAACGCTCTTGCTGCGCACTCCCCACGCTGTTGTTGCCTGGGTTGCTGTTCGCAGCCTGTGCCATCTCCGCATTCAGTAAGGGAGCCTCAGCCTTGGCCGAATCAAAGGCGAGCTGCGTGATCTGTGCGGCCAGGGATTCTTCTTGATCGTGGTAGAGCGCATCGCTGGGTTCGCCGGCATTTTGCTGAAATGCAGTGGCGGTGCGATGAAAGTGAATTGCCGCATTCAAATGCGTAAGAATCCGGTCGTCTGTGGTGGAATCGAACACCCAATCCAGCCCAGACGCAGGGCCGATCGTTGCCTGTGCCGGAACCGCAGCCTGTTCCGTTTGCGCCTGCACCTTGCGCAAGGTGGGTGCCACAAGTAGACCGAGGGCGCCCATTGCAAAGCAGGCCACCGTGTACCGATGTTGCCGCAAAAAAGTCTGGGAACGGATGAAGAAAGAAAAACGAACCGTACGCTGCATACTTCGCAGTGTATCGAATCCAGTGTGCGTGTTGATTACGCGCCGGATTGCGCTGCGTGCAACGCGCCCAGCCGTTGCACAGCGGCGCTGCGATTGCTGCCCGCGTCTTCGAGCGCATCCAGCAACTGCGCCAACGTGTGGCCCAGCACAGGATGCACAAGGTTGGGCGCGATCTCCACCGCGGGCGCAAGTACAAAACGCCTGCGGTGCATCTCCGGATGCGGCAGCGTCAGCTCTGGCGTTGCGAGAATCGTTGCGCCGTGCAGCAGCAAATCCAAGTCCAGCATGCGCGGCCCACCGCGTGGCTGCCCACTCGCCTCTTGCCCGCGCACGCGACCCAATCCACGTTCCACCTCCAGCATTCTTTGCAGCAACATTTCTGGCGCAAGCGAAGTGCGCAGCGTGAGTACCGCATTCAAAAATTCCGGCTGTTCCACCATGCCCACCGGCGCGGTTGCATACACGCTGGAGACGGCGAGCACCTCGCCGTGTGCTTGCAGGGCGCGCACGGCTGCGCGCAGCTGCTCCCAGCGATCGCCCAGGTTGGAGCCAAGCCCCAGCAGTGCGACCGAAGCCGCCCCACCTGCATTGAAATTGTCGATCCTCGCTGCACGCGCGCGCATCACGCAGAAAGAGCCACGGCAGCTTGCGGCGTTTCTTGTCGGGCGCTCACCGAGGGCAGATGCACCAGCTCCCACGCCGAGCGGTTGCCCAGCAGACGCGCCACCAGCGCCGTGTGCATGGCGTGTCCGGCGCGTTCGGCCACCACGCGCCCTTGAATTTGATGCCCAGCCAGCGCCAGGTCCCCGATCAGATCCAGCACCTTATGCCGGACAAACTCATCTGCAAAGCGCAACGGCCCGTTCACCACACCCGTGCGCGTCAGAATAATGGCGTTCTCCTCCGACGCACCGCGAATCAGTCCCATGTCGCGCAAGGCCTGCTCATCCTCACGAAACCCAAAGGTGCGCGCTGCGGCAATCTCCGTCGCATAGGCTCCTGAGTCCAAGTCGAGCGTCAGGGATTGCTGCCCGATCGGCGTGGGAAAATCAATCCCGTAGCTGATGCTGTAGCCCTCGCCCGGGTAGATGCCGATGAACTTGCTGCCCTCGCGCACCTCAATGGCCTTGCGCACGCACAAGTATTCGCGGCGGCGGCGTTGCTGCACCAGCCCCACGGATTGGAAAGCGCGGATATAGGGCAACGCACTGCCGTCAAGGATCGGCAATTCGAGATTGTTCAATTCCACAATCACGTTGTCGATGCCGACGCCAATCAGCGCAGAGAGAAGATGTTCCGTGGTGGAGATCAACACGCCTTGGCGCATCAGGCTGGTCGCGTAGCTGACCTTGGCCACGTTGCGGCCCGTGGCGGGAATCTCAAAATTGTCCAGATCCGTGCGGCGGAACAGGATGCCCGCACCCGCAGGCGCTGGCAGCAGACGCATCTCCACGGGCGCACCGCTATGGATGCCCACGCCGCGCAACTCCACCGCCGCAGCCAATGTCTGTTCGAATTGCAGCCTGCGCGCCAGACAAACTCCCAGAGAACTCTGGATCCTTGCTTAGAGAGCATACTGGAAAATGCCGCGCGCGCAATGTGGCAAATCTACAACACCCTGCAAACGACGCACAACTTCAAGTCGCTTCCTGTCAATGAATTACAGCTTGATCAGTCGCGTGCGATCTTTGCGTCAACTTTATGCGTACTGCGCGGACAGCTTGGCGCGCATGCCCTCCAACAGGCTTTGGGTCAGCGCCAGCGGCAGGCCGACAACGTTGAAGTAGCAACCGTGAATGCGGGGCACCCAGCGTCCGGCGCGGCCTTGAATGGCGTAGGCTCCGGCCTTGTCCACCGGCTCGCCCGTGGCGATGTAGTCGCGGATCTCTTGCTCGGTGAGTGTATGCAGCGTCACAGCGGTCGTCTCGACTGCGACATCGATGCCTGCCGCAGAGACGATGCTGACACCAGTAACCACCAGGTGCGTGCGACCAGAGAGCAACTGCAACATGCGCAGCGCCTCCTGCGGATCCGCCGGCTTGCCCAGCACTTGATCGTCACAAACCACGACCGTGTCTGCGCCCAGCACCAACAGTGGGTCTGTCGACGGGCTGGATGCAGTGCGCGGCGCGGCGCTTTCCGCATGAAAAACCATCTCAGCCTTGGCGCGCGCCAAGCGCTGCGTGTAGCGCACAGGGTCCTCCCCGACGAGCCGGTCTTCTTGAACCGGCAGCGAGAGAACACGGAAGGAATAGCCCGCCTGGGTCAGCAGTTCCCGGCGGCGGGGGGAGGAAGAAGCCAGGATCAGCATGCCTTCATCTTACCCGCGATGTCGCTGCAAAATACACTCCGCGATGCTGCCGGAGCCTTTTCCTAGGCGCTCCGCGTGCATCCATGCGTGCCGGGAGTGCCGACAAAAGCCAGCAGCGCTTATCGGCGCGCGATAGCCTCAATCTCCACCAGCACATCCTTGGGCAGGCGTGCCACCTCGACCGTCGAACGCGCCGGCGCGGGCG
>JAJZKY010000012.1 GCA_021803885.1 Planctomycetota bacterium | reverse complement strand
CTTGCGGTAAGCGCAGGGATCGTGATTTTGCTGTATCTCAGCTTATTAATGCCAATGTCGCTTGCGGGGATTGCTGACGTCGCCGTGTCCACGATTTCGATGGTATTCGGCCTTAGCTATATGGTTGCAGCGCCGCTCCTTTGGAACGAGATCGGCGGAAGAGGAATGCATATTGGACTGAATTTCCTCGGCGGATTTTCCGCAGCCATGGCGTTTTCGGTCGGATTCGCAGCCCACGGATTGAAGTGGTGGCTGCTGCCGGTTTCGCTGACGGTCGCGGCGGCGGCCTGGGCCGTGGAGCCGACGTTAGCGCGGCGACTTGCGCAGATAGACTGGCCATTCGAAACCGATGTCACTGTGCAATGATTGATTCTTGTGATCGGTACGTTCTACCAATCGCGCGATATGAGGAAGGTCCAACGCGCAGAAACCAGGAGTTCCACTCTCTGAAACGCCGCAACTGAATGAATACGCGATGGTCTCTGCGGTGGCGGTGATGTTGAGTATCACCGCATAACCGCTCGCTCCACGCACACCCGTGTCCCAGGAGCCATCGTCAAGGGCAAAAGAATGTTCGTTCAACCGACACACGGCGGGAATGCCTTTTTACAACAAAAGGCTCAGAGAATGACGGGCTGATCTTCGGCGGTCAAAGACATTCCAACGGCACGGTGTCCAGCTACGAACACCTCACCTTCGATCGGTACGATCAGGATCAGACCTACAGTTTCGATGACGAACAATCCGCGAATGGGCAAATGACGCGCCTCGCGTTCATTGATGAACCGACGTGGCCCATGACCGATATCCGCAAACTGCCGCATCGTCAGTGGCGGAATTTGCTAAAAACGCATCCGCGCAGCAAGCCGCGTTTAACGATGGAAAGAGCTCTCAACGGTGCAGTCTTCCTCGCACTGAAGGACAAGGAAGGCCGTACACGGGTCGCCCCCAAGGTCGGGCCACATGGAACCTTGTGATTGATCGGCTCGGCGCAAGCGGAAGAGTCATTCCCCAAGTGACGAAGGCAAAAGGTAACTGTCGTGGTGATTTAGGCCAATCCGGCTGCGATTGCGTGAGTACACCGGGTCGGGATGGCGGTCGCGCATGGTGCGCATAATGTATATTATGTCAAATATTAGATGACTCTTAGGTGACCCAGTCCGTCGTTCGTCGGGTCAATGGGATCCTGGCAACCCCCGCTGAGCTTTCAGTAAATCATGATGAATGGAGTCGGTGAGTTCGCCATTGTATTGGCAGGGATGACAAACCGCGTGATTCTCGGGGGTGAGAGGCGGCTCCTGAAACAGCGCCAGGAGCCGGCCGTGACGTCGGCCCTGTAGGTCCGCGACCGCAGCCCGACCCAGCGGCAGCGGAATCAAGACGTTGTGTGGCGAGCACAAGAGACAGATCCGCGGAACGAGCAAGCGCCATGCTAGAAATTGGCGAAAACGCGTCGATCACCAAAAAGAGGCGGATTTGGCTCCCCAACGACACCATTGCGCTGAACACAAGGCGGCAGGTGCGACGGCTCGACGTGCCGGCGCCTGTGTTCGTAATACGTCGACGGGACGATCGGCAAATGCGCGCAGATCGGCTCGACCCCGTACTCGCCTCGATGCCGTCGAAGAACGCGATCAATACTTCCCGCGGCGTCAGCTCGGCGTTCACCCGCTCCAGCTGCTTGAGCCGCTCTCGCTCCGCCAGCGCGGCATTGCGCCTTGGAACCGCCTGGGCTTCGGCCCGCTGGACCCACGAGCGAAGCGTCTCGGCCTGCTGGAACAGCCACACGGCTCTCTCACGTACTTCGGCTGAATACTTCTTTGCTGGACTTCCCACAGCTCCATCCATCTCATGTGATGGAGCCTCCTGGAAACACGGGGCGGTTCACGCGATATCATGCTGACTCGGTCCCCGGCCTCGGCGAGTGTATTGAAATAACGCTGGAACCGCTGCGACTGTTTCCGGATGTGTCCTGCGCCCCGCTACCACCTGTATCTTTCGAATATGCAGGAAACTGCGCTCTAAGGCGTCAGGGATTACTAAACAGACTCCGGATCCGAAGCCCAGCGCATCTGCATCAACGCGTCAATGCACGAACCCCGTTCCATAACGAACTCTTCCATCTCTCGCCCGCTCAGTGAGCGACCGGTGTATACCGCGATATTCTCACGCCCGATATTCGGCGGTAGCCGCCTCCCACTCACAGTTCTCACATTACCTCCAGTAATGCTGTTTAGACAAATGACTCAGTTGAATTCCCATATCGTTCCGTCATTTGCTAGACCACCAGTTCCCCCGAAAGATGTGATACCGTACAAGTTCCCGTTTTCTGCCTGGATGAGACCACTGGGTTGGCAGCCGTCCGTGGTTCCACCAGAGAAAAAATGCAAGATCGACTCCACACCGCTCATGGTTAACTTGAACAGAACACCGTCCCCTTTAGGCCCACCGCATGTGTTGGACGAGATACCGCCAATATAGGTAGTGCCATATAAATTCCCGTCGCTTGCCTGCATTAGACTGTCAGGATTTTCTCCATCCATCGTCCCACCCGAAAATGAATACAAGACAGTCTCAGTACCGCTCGGTGTCATCTTAAAGATCACACCATCATTACTTGCGCCGCCACCATAGGTAACACCGTAAAAATTGCCGTCGCTTGCCTGGATCAGAACACTTGGTTCACAGCCGTCCATGGTGCCACCCGTAAAGAAGTGCAGAACTGTCTCAGCGCCGCTGGGTGTAATCTTAAACAGAACACCATTCCCAATACTCGTCGATAACGTATCGGCGCCGCACTGAGTGGAGACGACCCCGCTATACGTCGTTAAACCATATAAGTTCCCGTCACTACCCTGAATTAGACTTTCGGGATAAGCGCCGTCCGTCGGCCCGCCAGCGAAGGAATACAGAACGGTCTCGCTACCGCTTGGTGTAATTTCAAAGATGACGCCATCATTACTCCTCCCGCCCTGCGCGGTATGGCCGAATAAATTCCCGTCGCTACTCTCGACAAGATTCCCTTGGGGATAGGCACCGTCCAGAGTCCCGCCAGCGAAGGAGTAAAGAGTCGCCTCACTGGTTCCTGCGGGGTTAATTCGATACACCGTACCGACATGGGCGGCTGTCCCGTTGTCGAATCCCACACCATAGAAATTTCCGTCCGTAGCTTGGATGATATTGCCGTTCGGGACACCGTCTGGAGTCGGGAAGGCGTACAGCACAGTTTCAGTCGCGCCATCAGGGCTAATATTGAAAAGCACACCCCGACCGTTCACACCCCCCCCCATTGGTAACCCCATTCAAGCTTCCATCCATCGCCTGGATGACACCGAGAGGATCGCTCCCGTCCGTCGTTCCGCCGACAAATGAATGCACTAAGGATTCTGTCCCGATTCCGCAGGACACGCTGATATTGGTCACGTTCTCACCCGCTATGGTACCCGCACCACTGCTGACGCTACATTGCATCGCAGTCGGATGAACTTTCACTGTCAGATCGTACGACTGTCCGTTTGTTACCATGGTCGGAATTGTAAAATTGGTCGTATTAGATGGCACATTAAATGTGTCTGTACCATTGGCTAGCACAAGCCCTGTCGCACCACCCAGCCCGTTGATCGTACCACCCACGGTGTACGAAGATGCGGCGTTCTGGCCGCCAGACCCTCCACAACCGGTGAGAATAGATACGCCAATTGCCATAAGTGAGTTCAAAATTACTCGCATTCGTCGGAGTGTCATGTGTGCATTCTCCAATTCACAACAGCACGTGGCTCCGCTATTTTGAACTCTTTATGTTCAAGACACGCCCATCAGACAAAATCGCTTTAAATTAGACGTTTCCCTAGCGGTAAGCCATTCACAAGCTCAGGCACTGAACTTCTGCTCGTGTATGTATGCACATGTTCATATGTTCAACTTGTTACGGAAAAACCCTCACAGAATAGTTCCGAATTGTTGTATCGGTTTCACACGCGTGTTGACGCGAAAAACCTCATCAGGATGACAGTGAGTCCCCCAAGAGCTCCGTATAGATGGGCTTGCGGCACCACTGGACCGCCGAGACCGGCCGTCTCTCCGGGCAGCGCCCCGGCATACCAGGTCCATGCGATGATCCCGCTCATACCGATGATCAACCCTATTGAATATCGCGGGCGCTCAGGATACTGCGCCAGAGCCCCTGCACAAAACATCCCGAACAGGACCCCGGATATGCCGACGTACCATTCGATGCGTGGATTGAAGACAAGAAGCCCAAGCCCAACAGCAATGGCACTAGTGACGAGAACAAAAAGCCAACAGCGTTCAGTAAGTAATTGACCAACGAGCGCCCAAATAAGAAGCAAGCCGGCAACGTCTCGCGAGAGATGGAGCCACCCGATGTGCACGAGACTTCCCGTGACTACCCGCCACAGCTCCCCCTGGAACACTGCAGTACGTCTATACTCGAGCGCGGACCGCGCTTCTACGATCTGCAGCAAGACGAGTAGCGCCGAGAGCGCCAGTGGTACACGCCAGCGGCGCAGATTCAGGCGGGTGGATTTAATTATTGTCACTGACCGCCCATTGATCTGCAGAGCTGTTCGAACATAAGCAGTCCCGCAAGCATTGCGAGGCTCTCCCAACCCACGGACCCCACACCTCCTGATCTGGTTGGCGCTGGATCAAAAAAGGGTGCGGCCGCCGGTACCGTCAATGTGTTTTGGAACCCACCCCAAGTTTCGATGCAGTACCCATCACTGGTCCCACAGTTCTCCGTATATTCAGAGACCACAACCGTCACAAAATAGGTTCCAGGTGCCGGTACGGAGGCCATTGGACCTGTCACCGAAAGATCCGTCGCAGAAGAATCGGCGTCCAGTTGACCATAGGGCGGAGCGCCGGAGAACTGGCTAAATGGAAGACTGAGAATTCTGGTGCCGACAAGCTGTCCACCATTGTATGCGCTATCGCTCAACCAAAGTTCGATCCGCAGAGAAGCGGTCATGTATGGTGTCGGATTGTCGATCTCGCTGATGTTCAGTGTTGCCGTATCTGTATTAAAATTTACAGAGTATGAATACTGACCAACAAGTTCTATATTCTGGGCTCGGCACACTGCCATGCCTAGGTCAATTAAAAGAATGACGATCGCGATGAGTTTCGCCATGACAACGCCTCGTGAGCGATTTACGGTTAAGCGGCTCGAATACCGAGTTTTGACGTCAATTGGACATAATGGCATGCTCCGGATAGTCGCTCGTTCCAGAGAACATCGACGATCGATTGCTCTTGATCATCAGTTGGAGTTTTCCAGGACTACATATCCCGCAGAGCCAGAAGCTGCCTTCAAACATCGCAACAGAATGCGTCGAGTGGCTGCCGCATCGTTTTGAGTACCGCTTGACAAGGAATCAAATAAAGACCCAACCAATCCAGCCGCCGCACCAAGACCGGCCGCTTTCCCGAGCGACATGCCATCGAGACCCGCTGAGCGAAATATCGCTCCGAATTCCACACCCGCGGTGGCCCCCTCCCCCAATCCTGAAACCGAGCCAGTAATGCTTGAAAGCTGAGCCTGTTCGGACGCGGTTATTTGTCGATTGATAGCCACTTGTCGACATATAGGCAGAACTTGCTGGTACTTGGCCTCTGCCTCCGGCGTTGGTGCATAAACAGACGGTTGATATTCTTGCGCACCCAATTTGCTGCCGCTCACGAGATTACCGTACGTTGATGCGCAACTGGCGACGATCCCAACAAACGAGAGTATAAGGACGACTCTTAATGTGCTAATGCGCATATTGTTCCCCTGTATTGTTGCCTGTCGTCGAAAACTCTATATGATTGATTTTACTTTCCTCCCACTTTCTGGAACGGATTTGTTACGTTAAAGACTATCCAACGCGTTAGCGCGAAAACATCGCCCCATTGGGTGATGTCCTCGGCATGTGGACCTGGTCGAATTAAGACCATTGGCGTAAAAATGAAAAACAACTTGCCGTGCTCATATGCACCTCCTGTTCGTACATTGAACTTGGGCCTGATAAATAGTTAAAACACTGCATACGCCATACGATGTCCACATCTACGCAGAACTCGCGACACGGAACGAACTCGCACCGTGATGCAGTGCGGTGCTTACGGGGATCGATGTCGGTTCCAAGATCTCGTGGACTCTTGAGCGATTGAGAGTCTCAGAGTCATTCCCCTCCTCTCCTTCAGAGCATCATGTGAGCGACCGGCAATTCTTCCCACCGGCTTTATCAGTAGCCGACCGGGGAGCTGCTCTGTATCTGGAGGTCACGGTCCTGGAGGCGCGAGAGATTGTGCAAAAATAGGTGGCATGCACCGGCAGCGAACGCATCACGGCACATTTTTGGCTCGTGCGTGTCCGATACGAGGCGGCTATTACCGATGAGCAGATGAAGACATGGCAGCCCTCGCCGCGTGACCAGTCTGGCCGCCCACGCTAGCCGGCGTGGGAGAACGGTCCGGAAAATCCGGAGCGGATCGCGAAGTTGCTCAAGCGAGGATAACGGCTCTCGAAGCTGCGCAATATCTTCTTGCGACAACGGTGTACGTGCTCCTATGAAACACTATATGGGGTTTAAGTCGACAAGCTCGAACGCCGGTTCTGTGGCAGTTGTCGATTGTGCGCCAGATGATGAGCCGGAGAAGAGGCATAAGCGATTGACAGAGGTTTTTTTCGACAGCGCGAACTTGGGGGTGTACAGAAGTCTACTGCCCGTCAAACGATCATTGCATTCTCCAACGGATTTCTCTCCGCCTCAACGATTTACGTAATGATTAATTTCGATCTTTTTTTTTAGGAAAATCCCCACGGCCATAATGCCGGACTGAGTAATAGTTGAAATTTATCTAACCCGGAGGTGTTGTAGCGTTTGGCACGCTCCCACGAAAACAAATGACAAGAACAGCCTGAATGTCGATAATTGCGATTGACTAATAGAGGTTATGAGCATATTCGTCGACTTGAAAGTCATGCCGTATGGCGTACCTCTTCCGGTCATACGCTGTGAAGACCTTCTGAAATAATCCGAATTAAATCGGTTTGACGTCGCGCGTTCATCTTAGCGTATATGCTTTTCATATGTGTCTTCAGAGTGTTGTAGCGGATATTTCGCTCGCGACATATTTCTTTCCCGGAAAGCCCGCGGCAAACCGCAACCGCCACTCTGGCTTCGCAAGGCGTTAGGCCGTAATGCTTGATCAGCAGCACAATATTTGTTTCGGTGTGTAACCTCGGCTCCATGACAAAGAGTGCTGCGCTCGGCGACTCACTTCGGAACCTGTCGTCTCTCGGTATCACAAGAGGAGTTACAAGCAATTCTATCCATTGTCTGCCACATGGCTTCGATACCTTGATAATTTCGGTCCAAGTGGCCACGTTGGCAACGGATATCTGTGCGGTTTCGCTGATCAAGTGGTGTAGCACTCGCGTCTCAGCCCGCAATGCAGTGCATAGCACATCGGATTCGACTGTGAGGCCCGCACAGTCCAGAATTGACCGCCTCGCGGCCGCATTTAGAAACACGATTCTGCTTCTGGCCGTAACCAGCAGCATCGGAATCGTCATACCGTCGAGTACCGCGTCCAAGGCACTTCCCAGCATCCCAGTCCGTACTAAATTCTGGATCGCAATTCTATTGCCAGGGTTCTCAGGCCGTACTTCACGAGGCGAATACAGACAGTCTGGGGAGTTCATCGCTATAGCGGACCTAGATTGTTCTTAGACTGTTGCAGGTAGGGCCACGGACCAGAGACCTCGGCTAAATACGGACAGGTGATGCCTCTCTCATGACGACAGCAGGACGTGAGTTGGTGAAAGCAGCCCGTACACCACTCTATTTGACGGTCATTTCACCAAGGTGGGAGGAAACGTCGTTTTATTACAATGGTTCCGGGCATTGAGTCGTCCGCGAAAATGGTGCCATTTGACTACCGCCCATCGGTGGGTCCGTACTCGAGTTCACTTGCGTACGGTACTGTCATGAGGCAATTTATCGTTCGGAGGCCCTTCTGCGGGCGGAGGGGACCGGTCTCGGGTCAAAGAAGAATGAAGAGTCTCGATGCGCTCCTGTATCGGTGGGTCGGCGAAGCAGACGATTCGCTCGCCGAGACGGCTTTCCGTACCTATTACTCGGCCGCATTTCCACTGCTCGTGCGGCATGTACGGCATCGCACTGGATGGGATTCCGCATCGGCCGAGGACATCGCACAAGAGGCGCTGATTCGCTTCTTTGAGCGCATCGGGGGCGGACGCCGCGATGCTATAGCTGTCGTCAGAACGGAAGCCGGTCGATTGACGGACTCGGACCCCAGTCTGATCCCGACCAGACTGATCGCGCACTGGGCGGGTGACGTCACCGCGCTGACGAGCCTCGTCGTCGCGTTCCGCTTTCCCGGCGGAGATGCGACCCCGGACGGGTACTGCCGACGGTTTGTCGAGGAGTTATCGACTCGGATCACGTCACTGCAAAGAACTGGGTTACGCTTGCTTGATTCAATGCCCCCCCCTGCAGCGCGATACTGGGCTGGCTGTGGCGAAGACGAGTCGCTGTGCCCAGCGGCGGTGCCGGGATCTATTGAAGAGCCAAGCGGTGCGGAGGACGCCACGTGTGAGGTCGTCGAGTTCTCTCGGGAGCGGGGTCGCAGCCCTTCTCCGGGTAACTCAAATGCCGGCGCGACGGAGCGGCCCGATCCCGGAAATGGTGCACTTGCCCAATCCGTGCGGACAATTGTTGAGACGTTGCCACGGCTCAGGATGCCCACGAATAGCTACTTATTCGAGATCACCACCTCGACATTCCTGGATGAGATCAAGCGCCGGAAAAGAATGAAGCGTGGCGGATTGCCAACCGACCTCAGCTGCGTTGCCGGGGACGATGCGCACGGTGAATGCGGTGCGACCGGGCATCCCCTCAAGGCTCCGCCGGATGACTCGCAGACGGACACCGATGCCGACTGCTGGGATGCGCAACCCTGCTTCAGTGAGCGCCAAGATCACTCGCCTAATGTCACGCTCATGCTTGCGCCTTCGGTCGACCCCGTCATGCGATATGAGAGCGAGGACTTCTTACGGCGGTTCTACGAACACCTCCGAGTTCCAGTGGCACGGGCGGTCAATGCGCTAGAGACGGCTCGGGTTGAGGGTCCAGCGCTCCCGGAGCGTCGCCGACTCGAGACCGTAGCTCGAAAATTTTCGCGAATGGTGGCCGTACTATCCCTGCTTGGGGAAGGCTACACGCAGGAAGAGACGGCGCAACTCGCCGGACTGTCCCGCAACCAGGTTAAGTACATCGCACAAACCGTCAAAGACGCGTATCAGCGATTTACGGACGGCTCGACTTTCACCGACCGACCTGGGGCCAATCGTGAAGGAGAGTCACATGTGTCCTGAGACGGTTGCACCTTCCTTCGACGAATTCCTGCGGTTTGTGGCATCGAAGCACCACCCATCCGAGGCGGAATCGATGCCAACGGAGCGGGAGTGGGCCGCTGCCCGGATAGCACGCGAGGCGCTGCGAGCGCTCAGCCTGGCTGCACGCCCAGAAAATCGTGGCGGTGTGCTCTGCAGAGAAAGAATCGAGGTCCTGGAACTGCTCGCTGCATCTTCGCAGAACACTACGAGGCCATCTGAGCTGGTGACCGTGCGCGGTTTCCGTGTGCAGCTTGATTATCGCGATGGCACCGGCGACGAATCCTCCTCGCTGTGTGTGCTGGTGAAATGTCCTGAGCAGTGGGTTGAGCGCGTTCAAGGCCGCATTGCTTACCTGTGGAACGGAACGGAACGATTCGAGCTTGGCGAGTTCGATACCGACGGCAAGGCGCTCGGGACTTTACCTGCTGGAATTGAGATTTCCCTGAGCGATTTTGCGACGGGCCGAGTCAAACTCGAGGCGCCAGACGTTCCTGAACACGAGTGAGCGTCTCCAATGAAACATCTCCTGCTTCTGGTGAATCTGGACGGCGTCGCATCAGCCCATGAGTTGCGGATTCGGCAACTGCGGGAGTTTCAGGAAGCCGATGGCATCTCAGTTCACTTCCGGCCCGTTAGGAACGATGTTCTATTCTATTCCGCGAAGGTCGGCAGTGGTGTCGCATATAGATTGTTGAATGGAGAGGGTATTGTCCGATCGCAGCTGTGGGTGGAGTACGAGATCGGTGGCACCCCCGTCAACGTGATGGGACGCAGCGCCGATCTGCTGTTCACGCTCACACTGATGACCACGGTGTGGAAGAGGTCTGAGGGCAGCTATCCGGCAATCGCAGCAACCGGAATACTCGACGTAGACGACGCAGTCGCCAACGATCCGGCACTGACCATTCTCGGTGTCGATCACATCGAAGCGAAGATTCTGGCGGCGATCGACGCGCTCGCGGCAGAGCCCGAAAGCGTAATTTTCTACCCAGCCTCGCACAAGGCGCGCATCGAGATGTGGCAAGCCACCGTGTCCGTGCCGTCACATGTTCACCTCACACCTGTAGCTACGCTCGATGAAGCCCTGGGCGCTCTCGGCATCGAATTGGAGAGAGTCTATCTTGGCAATCCCTACCGCGGCCTGGAGTACTTCGATTACGCGCACCGCTCTGTGTTCTTCGGCAGGGACCCCGAGACGCGGCAACTTCTTGCGCAACTCCTGCGCCGTGAGGCAGTCGGTGTGCCGGGGGTATTGGTCGAAGGAGCGAGCGGCAGTGGCAAGAGCTCTTTTCTGCGGGCCGGCATCCTGCCCGCATTCGTGAACCCGAGCGCGCACTCGTCCGAGCTCGAGCGCACGCTCGCCGCGCGGCCAGTCTCGCAGTCCGTCCGTCGGGCAATCTGGCACCCAGCGCTGGCGCCCCCGGGGGCTGACGAAAAAGCATTAGCACGATCCATTTATCGCGTTTGGCAGCACATTGAGGAGCTTGCGGACGATTGCCACGCCGACGTGACGGACTTCGAGGAGCTCCTCCAGGTTCTGCATAAACGCTGGCCGAAGGCGCGGCTATTCGTGTGGCTCATCGACCAGCTAGAGGAGCTGTTCACGCTCGGACTCGACGACGCGGTGGTCGACTCGTTCGGCCGTTTCCTGCTCGCACTGCAGGCCGACGGTGTTTGGAGTATCGCCTCGATTCGCACCGATGCCATGTCGACTCTCAAGCGGTACACAAGTTTGCGCACAGTGTTCGGTTCCGATGAAGGACAATTTTATCTCACCAGCCTCGGGCCCACCGCGCTGGACGACGTGATTTGCCGTCCCGCGAAGGCTGCAGGCCTGACTTTCGGAATCAATTCACACGGCAAACGTCTCGACCAGACATTGCGAGAAGACGCCTATCGGGATCACGAGAATGCTCTTCCGGTCCTTCAGCTGACACTGCATGAGCTGTATCAGCGGCGCGCCGGCCACGAATTGCCTTACGCTGCCTACACGGCGCTCGGCGGACTCTCCGGGGCTGTTGCCACCATCGCCTCGAATGCCATGAAACAGGCATCGCAGGAACCGGGTCTCGCCTCACGTCTGTTCCGCAGTCTCGTGACTGTCGATGACGCTGGGACCGCAATGCGACGCTATGCGCCCCGTGCAGAGATTGCAGAAGACCCGGCGCAAGAGCGGCTGCTCGGCGCTCTGGTCAATGCACGCCTGTGCGTGAGCGGTCAGCGGGATGGCCTGCCGGTGGCGGCGTTCGCACACGAGGCGGTGCTGCGCACCTGGCCGGAGCTCGTCGAGTGGCTGAAGGAAGAATCCCGCCTGCTGAGGCTCCGCGATTTGGCGGAGCGTGACGCGCAGCTCTGGCTGCGGCAGAGCCGATCGGACGACTGGCTCGCCTCTCCGAGCAAGCTCACCGCGCTAGAGTCGCTCAATGACGCGGGCGTACGGCTTTCGGAGCCGGCCAGAGACTTCATTGCGCACTCCCGAACGCGCGCCCGCCGGACTACCCGACTCAAGCAGGCGGGTGTCGTGACCGCGGTGCTGCTTGCGGTCGCCGCCTCGGCGAGCGCGGTCCTTGCCGTATCGAAACAGCATGAGGCGGAACGCGAGGCGGCACGCGCGCTTCAGGAAGAGAATCATGCAACGATCAACGCAGACGCTGCCCGTGCCACCGCCCGCTTTCTGGCATCTATCTTCAATGCCCCGACCCCAGAGCGGTCGCTCGGTCGCTCGATCACTGCGGTAGAACTCTTGAACACCGCCGCTAGGCGCCTGCGGACCAGCCTGATCCTAGCCCCGGAAGTCCGCGCCAGACTCACGGAGCAGATCGGCAATGCGTACCGGGAAATGGGGGACTACCGCCAGGCCGCGCCACTTCTGGAGAGCGCGATCGCAGAGTACCGCGCCGTTGCTAACGCCCAGATCGATGCCCGTGCGGAGGCGGACACTGCGCTGGGCCAGCTCTATGTAGAAACCGACAAACTACCGCGCGCTGCGCAACCGCTGATTCGAGCGATGGCACTTGAAGCTTCGGTTCCCGCTGCATATCGAAGCGCCATGCCCAACATAGAGTACGCTGAACTTGAAATGCACGAAGGAGATTTCAGAGCTGCCAAGACCGCGATGGACCGGGCGCGATTGATCGTGCGCAATCTGAAGCACCAGCCCGACCGGGAAGACTATCTTCTGCCGCTAGAATACTCGCAGTATTACATCAAGATGGGGCACCCGCACAAAGGCATTCAATTCAGCCTCAAAGCGCTTGCCGCTGAATCACGCATATTTGGGCCGAGCGACCCGGCGGCTGTAGGTGCGCTGGAGAACATCGAGTATTCGTACCGCCATATAGATGAGACGCCCCTGGGACTGCAATACGGCCGGCGTGCATTGATCATCGCCAAGAGAACCTATGGCGAGAATAGTCCCATATACGCTTCAGTACTCCAGGTGCATGCTGTCACCTATTGGGATCTGGCTGAACATGGAATTACGGGCGCAGGTAGGGAGGCTTCGACTTTGTTTCATAAAGTGCTGGCGATCCGTTTACAAACCCTAGGCCCGCTCAACGGCAGTACCGGCGACGCCTATTATGACATCGCCAACCTCGCAGCAGCGCGCGGTCGTTGGGCCGAATCCCTTGCCGGCGTACGGCGCGCGCAGAAGATATGGGAAGCCTCGGAAGGACGTCGATCCCCCAACGTCGCCTGGGCACTCGCCGAGGAAGCGAGGGTCCTCACCCATCTTCGGCAGCCTGTCCGGGCCGTACTTCTGGCCCGCCGTTCGCTACGCATCCTCCGGCGGGAACCGGACCCCATGGGCTGGTATGTCGCGCTGGCATCACAGGAATTGGGAGCGGCGTATCTCGCGCTCGGCAGATATTCGCAAGCCGCCGATGCCTTGCGTCGCGCAGTCGGCATTGAAGAAGGCGGCAACGGCTCCCTGCGCCCACTGGCCCCATCGCTTGCGCATTTGCTGGACGCCTACGCAAGGGCATTGCAAGGGGCGCACCAGTTCGACGCCGCAAAGGCCGTCCGGGTCCACGCCGCAGCGATTCGTGCCCGAAGCCGACGATCGTGCCCCACAAAGTGGAAGTGGTGCTCGGGCAGTGACTTCTGGTTCGGTTGAACTCCTGCTCGACTGCCCCGTGCACAGTCGAGCGGACTGATCGCCCTACGGCACATGCGGCATTATCGGTACCGCAGCGCACTGAACTCAGCACTCGCCCCCCTTCACGCGCGCAGCCTCATTCCAACTAGATCAAACTGTCACCATGAATACCACGGTGAGCAGCATTTATTGCGCAGAACGAACATCTCCATCCTGTGCTTTATGGTCAACTTGCACGGGATCCACGTACCCACACCCTACAAACATAAGAACACCGTAGCTGGCGTGCTGACACCGACTGGGCGAAATCAATACATTACACAAGATCCGCCCCGCGGTGATTTATATAACACCTATTTGACCGGTTCTCCAATGACTCGTTCGTTTTTACTGCTCTAATATACCGGATCGCTATGGGATTTAGCGCCAACCGGAGTCTCAATGGTTCAGCACTTTCCCTTCAATAGGGATCATCGTATCCGGCACTCCATTGATGGGCATCCATAACTTGAATCGAACCGGCCACTTTTCGCACATACCGATGGGTTTGCCGTGTTGCTCTGCTGGTATCCAATATCCAGAGGTCGCGCGCGCAAAACGGAGGGCTGCAACATCGAGCCGGCGAACTCCAGAAGATCGAACAATGGTCGGACTATGCGCGAGTCGTCCATTCTTGCCGATGCAAATACGAACGATGGCCGTACCCTGTTGGCCCAGTATTTTTGAAATTTCAGGATAAAACCCGCAAGACGATGGGAAATCACTCCTGATTTGAGGCGGTTTAGAGCCGGCAGGGCGACGGTTGGACGATGTCTGGATCGCTCGGTTATAGACCCTCGCGAAATCGGCCTTGCGCGCGTTAGCGCGACACCACTGACCCTGTTCCGGCAATGGACCGCTTGCTCTTGCCTTTTTCCACCACCACCTTGCTTTGGCAGCACTCTTCGCAACGCCCTCCCCCCTGTAGTATGCCGCGCCGAGGTAGTACTCAGCGATCGCAACGTTTTGTGTGCCAGCCCGGCGTAGCCAGGCATATGACTTTTGATAATTTTTTGCCGTACCGCGCCCAAGTGCGTAATCAATGCCTAGCGCAGCCTCCGCGGGTGGAAATCCGCTCATTGCCGCCTTGCGGATCCAATAGTGACCCATTTCCGCGTTGGCAGACACACCCTCTCCCAGCTGGTATGTATATCCGAGATCGTATTCAGCGATCACCACTCCCTGCGCTGCGGCTTTACGCAACCATAACGTACCTGCTATCGGGTTTTTCCGGCACCCTTTTCCTGTGAAGTAATCCGTTGCTAGAGCGGCCTCTGCAATCCCAAGTCCTTGCCTAGCGGCCTTACGAAACCAGTAGTTCGCTATCGCATAGTTCTGCGCGACACCAAGACCAAGTCCAATATCATAGCCTAGAGCGTACTGAGCATCGGCTAAACCACCAACCGCCGCCTTGCGAAACCACTGAATGGCCTGCACAAAATTCCGTGTCACTCCGCGACCGTATTGATAATCGAGCCCGATCTCGTACCCCGCGTACAAGTATCCCTGAGCAGCCGCTTTGCGATACCAGTAGATGGATTTTGCGCTGTCTTCTTTAGTGCCTAAACCCCGCGCGTAATCTAAGCCTACATTAAACTCAGCCGTGGGGTCGCCTTGCGCAGCAGCTTGCCGAAGCCAAAACTCCGCATTGCCGAGATGCATGGCATTCATCTCGCGCTGCGCCATAGCAATTTCTGCAGCTGAATTTCCCGATTTTAGCTCGTCGCGAAGTTTCAGCGGAGCTTGCTGACAACCATGAAGACATGGAACTCGGTGGACGTGCGCGAACCCGCTGACTGCTGAACATCCCACCAGATTCATCGTCAGAAGCCCGAACGTAATCGCTATGACGGACCACCAGGACCCATGATGACGCGGTTCGGTATATTCAATGCGGTCGGTGCTTGTTGTGATTTTCATGAGAACAGACGTTCTCCCAGAGTTTTTAGGCACTTTCTGGAAATTTGCCGGACACTCTGATCCCACGGAACCGCATGATGCTACCTCAAGCGCCTACGATCCGCACCTGGCGGCATCGGCGCCGCGGCCGTCGGGAGGTCGTTCAGCGATAGCGATGAAAAATAGGCATGGCGGCGCTGCCCATCTATGCGTGATCAGTGCGTTCCGTCGCACCAGCAAAGATGCACTGCAGCGTCCACCACTCATAATAATTCAGTGTTCTCCTTTTTACCGCGGAACCGCACCAAAAGAATGGAACGTGACGGACAAAAGACCTGACTGTGAATCACAGATTGTTTATTGCCGAGCAGTCCGGTTGATAGCCTCCCAGCGACAACCTGCGCGTCGTACGATGGCGATCGCGGATCGCATGAGATGAATGATCGTCACCTGCGCTCAGCCGTCGGTGGCGGCGACCCGCGGGATAGCTGACGCATAGTCGATGAAGATGCGCGTCCTTCGGGTAACACCCATCTCTAGGATCGCTTGGCAGAGCCGACTTGATTCACGCGCCGGGACGGTCCGGGAATGCCGATTACCGCGCGCAAAAACCTGAATTGACCATCGTCCGGGGTGATTGATAGGCACGCGCACTCCATGTATCTTAATCAGCTCGCGTCATGCGTGGAGATCCGCCGATCAAGTTCCTAAGCCAACATTTTCGCTTCTGGATCGCGTTCACAGCAGGCATTGTCGGGTTTTTCTGCCTGCCTGCGAATTGGACCTTTATCAGCCGTCTGCTGGTCAGTTGGGATGGAGCGGTGACGTTCTTTTTGCTCACCATTTACCTATGGATGAGCCGTCTCTCCGCTGAACAGATTCAATCACGGTACATGGAAGAGGATCCCTCCGGACCCGTCATCCTAGTGATCGTGATCATCGCCGCCTTCCTGAGCGTACTTGCCATCGTTGAGCCTCTTGCGACGCTGCACCAGGTTCCGCACAGCATCCGAATCTGGCGGGTGACGCTTGCCGCGGTGACACTCGTCGCCTCATGGCTGCTGGTACCGACCATGTTCACGACGCATTATGCAGATCTCTTTTACAGCGCTGCGCCGGAGAATAGGCCGCTTCTATTTCCGAAGACAGAAATGCCCACATTTTGGGATTTCGCCTACTTTGCCATCACGATCTCTGCGGCGAACCAAACCGCGGATGTATCCACGACACAGACCGACATCCGCCGTGTCGTGATTATCCATGAAATCATTTCATTCGCGTTTAATGTGGCGATCATAGGCTTCGCCATCAACATCACCGCCGGACTCATATAAGGCTGCCGCTGACCGTGTCGCTGAAAGCATGTGCGGCGATATTGGAATAAGCCTACCACGTGTGGTGATCAGCTGTTCGTGCAGTAATCGCGGATGCGATTACCCCTCTCCACGGCTTGCGCACCGTGGCCGTCTAAAGTCAAAGGAGAACTTGCGCGTCCGCACTCTCGGAACCATCGCGAGGGATTGACGCTGATCACTTTTAGAGTCCCCCATAGGGGATCCGTAAACCCCTCGCCTTTAGGCGAGGGGAAGGTCGGCCGGAAATAGCATCCCGGGCATGAAAGACTACAAGAGCAGCAGCCACGCGGTATGGGACTGCAAATACCACCTGGTGTGGATTACGAAGTACCGGTACCCGGTCTTCGTAGGGGACGTGGGGTTGGGGGCCAGAGAGCTCTTGCGGGAGATCGCTCGGGGTCTGGAGATGACGATCTACGCTGGGGCTATCAATCCGGACCACGTGCATGTGCTCGTATTGATACCGCCGCAAGTGTCGGTGTCCCGAGCCGTACAATTTCTGAAGGGGAAGAGCTCGCATAGACTGCTGAGTGAATTTGCGGCGCTGAGAAAGCGGTACTGGGACCAGCATCTGTCGGCACGGGGTTATTGGGTGGCGTCGAGCGGGAACTTGACCGACGAGGTCTGGCAGAAATGCATTGAGAATCATGCGCCTGAGGAGCCCGATGACAACTTCCAAACTGAGTGTCTAATTTTTTGTGTTTGAGGCGGCTTTAAAAACTCCTGCCACAACAGTCGGTCACGAGGAGCGCGACAGTTGCAGCAGGAGCAGTCTATCGTTATCCGAGTCGGGTTGTGAATCGATCCCCATAGGCGATGGCGAACTGGTTCATCGCTTCGGTCCATTCCCGGGCCGAGCGGCTCCAGTCAGCGGTGATGTTCTTCAGCGCCATCCAGATCAACTCGGTGGCCGCTTCATCGCCCGGGAAGTGCCCGTGCATCTTGATGATCTTACGCAGTCGCGCATTGGCGCTCTCGATCGGTGTGGTCGCGTTGACACGCCGCTCGGCAGACCCACAAGCCGCAGTAGTCTCACGACGGCACCTCCCCCCGGGGTTGAGTACTACTTCGCCTTCGTACGGACCCGTTTACCCACGGTATCCCGGGCCGATCGGACTCCTTTGCAGTCAGCCAAGACCGCACTCACTGCGGACGGGGTCTCCAGACCGATCGCCTTCTCCTTGATCCGCAGCAATACATCCATGCAAGAGCGAAGTTCATCTGGCGGCACACCTTCGAGTAGTTCGGCGCTCAGCTGCATCGCCACCGCGTTGATCTGTTCTAGCAGCGCACACGACTTGCGGCGCAGATGTACGGTCTTGCTCCGTCGGTCCGCATCAGACTCTCGCCGCTCTATCCAACCGTCGGCCGACATGCGATCAAGCAGTCTGGCGAGCGTTGGACCTTCTACGCCGACACGCATAGCCAACTCCGTCTGAGTCATGCCGTCTTCTGCCTTTGACAGCTTTAGCAGCGTAATCCACTTTGCCTGACTCAGCCCGAGTGGCTTGAGGCGCTGATCGAGCCGGCAGCGCCACGCACGACCGGTTTCCCCTAGTAGCGTTCCGATCCCGGTGTCCCCGGAGGACTTAGGCACTGCGCGGCGCTCCGCGCTCGAACGTCACGCCCTGATGTCTTGACCAGTCCTCGGCGCAAACATGCTGGCGCAGACCGCACACTTTAGCGCCACGTGGTCGACTCGACGACCAACGGAAATACCTGAGTTGTGGTGTCATCACCATCACGCGGATTTCGGCGCGCCCACACCTGAGGCTTGCGGCCTCTCGGCTCATGCGGCGTCTCGTGACTTGGAGTCCGCGGCGGCAACTGTGCGCCGATCTTGCGCGAGGTACGTGTAGACCACCGGCACTACATAAAGCGAGAACAACGCGCCGATGGCGAGTCCTGCGGCAATCACCAGTCCCATATCGAAGCGACTGACCGCACCCGGACCGGTCGCAAAAACGAGCGGCAGCGCGC
>JAJZKY010000507.1 GCA_021803885.1 Planctomycetota bacterium | reverse complement strand
GGGGCCGTTAAACCAGGTAGTGATGGTTAACAAATAAGAAGATCTCACTTTGGGCCAGCGGGTAGGGCTTGACCCCACCGCCGGGCGCGTAGTGGGGCCAGCGGAAGGGACTTGAGGCCGAAACGTGGCTGACAAAGGTGGGGATGTCGATTTGAAATCCCTGGTCGAGCGCCAGCGAGTAGCCAAAGTTATTGGAGATGACCAGCCAGGAGCCACTCGTCTGGGTAGTGGCAATTTTCTCAAAAGCGTAAACGTAGGCATCGGAAGTCATTGAATAAGGGGTCAGCGCTGGCGGCGGGAACACCAGCCATGCATACCCCGTCAGCACCAGCGCAGACAGCAACGACAGCCAGGTCGCCGCCCTGTCCCGCACCACCCAGCCGATCAGCTCCTCAATCAGACACCAGCCCATGGCCAGCCCCAGTGCTTCGGCAAAAGCCACGAACTCGCCACTCCTGGTGGTGAGCAAGGCGGAGTCGATGCCGAAGTGCGGCAGCTGCTGCACCGCCACGGCGCCCGCCAGCACGAACAGCGCTACTAGGGGCGCCCCGATCCGGGTACCGTCCTGGCGGCGGATCAGCCGCAACAAGAACAGCAGTACGCAACTGGCGGCGGCCACTTCGGCCACCGGGCTAATGCTCAGCAGCGGCAAGGTGCCTTTGGCAGTAAGGAAGCTGGCTGCGGAGCCGTACAGCGGAATACCAAGAGCGTAGGGCACCGCCACGGGCAAGATCACGACCAGGGCGGCCAGCGGAATCCAGCGGCTATACCAGCCGAGCACCTTGCGGTCGACGCCTGCAGCCATCCACCCTGCCACCGTTCCGGCGACGGCAGCGATGACAGCGTTGAGCAGTGGGATGGGGTGGACCAGCCCGGCAATCGCCAACAGGCAGACCGCAATCCAGCGCCAGCCCTTTTCCTGGGGCGCCACCCAGGACTGATAGACGAAGTAGGCCGTGGGCAGGGCAAAGATGTTGCCGAACTCTTGGCTATCGGTGGCGGCTTGGCGGTCAGCGACGTAGGGGAATAAGAAGAACATGGTGCCGTATAGGGCCATGGCCACGATGCCCGGCGCCACCCGGCCGGTGAGTCTCCAGGCCGAGTAGCCGACGCTCAGCACCATGGCCACACCAACGGCCGGTCCGAAGAATTTCTCGAACACGACTGGGCTGGCCAGGGTCAGCTTGTCCATCTGAGCTAGGACCAAGTGGAAGCCCCGTGGGTAAATTCCGTTTACAAAAAGGTTCTGAGCCAGGATTTCTTTCATCCAGACGATCACCACATAGGCGTCGGAATAGGTCAGCGCAGCGTGTGTCCAGTTGCCCCAAAAGCGGCTCCAGGCAGCCACCGAGACCACCACAAGAGTCGTGAACGCTGCCACCAAGCCGTAGAGTGAAGGTAGTCGTAGGCTGTGCCAGAAACGGTTCCAGCCGCCCACCAAGCCCTGAGCCAGGCGATGAGGTGTGGTTGCTAAGCGGTCCAGTTCAGCCAGAAAAATGGCCGCCAGGCGCGAGTTGGTCGAGAGCTCATAGCGGCTGCGGTATGCCGGGCGTACCGTGAACCGCAGGAAGAAGATCAGGACCACCAGCGGCACCCAATACAGCAGGTGGGCGGCGGTGAGGAGATAGCCGACCACGATCAGAAAGAGCACCATCTGGGTGGCATTGGCCGCCAGCCGATCGATACGGGCCATCGCCGGGTATTGCGGCAGAGCGTAGGTCGGCCACCAGATGAACACGGCCACCACGCCAACCGCCAGCCGAGCCAGCGTTTCGAGGATCAACCAGAGGGGAAGTGCCATGCAGCGCTCCTACGCGATCCTAAACAGCATGTAGTCGATTCGAGACAGGGTGCGCCAGACTTCGGCTGAACTGGCGATCAGCAAATAGGCCACACCCACTGCCAGCCCAATCACAGCGAATTGGTAGGCTGCGAACACCCGGGTGGCCACCAAGCCGACCACCAAGTCGACGGCCACCGCGGTCATCATGGCGCGCAGGGCTGGGATGGGCTGAGAGAGGGTGAACAGCAACAGGATGTTGAACAGGCAGATGGCCAGAAACACATACGCCCAGCTTGCCCAGGCCAACACAAAGGGCTCGACGCCGCGGACCGGAATCGCGTTCTGCATGCCAGGCAGGTGAAGTACCAGAAGCAACATGACGTGCGCTGCCGCCCAGCCGAGCACTGCCACCCCCAGGAAAATCGCCACTCCTGTCATGTATACCCGGCGCATGCGGGCGGTCAGCACCACCACGTCCTGCTGGCCAATCTCGTGCTCGTCGGTTTGCATCCGCCGCATCACATAATTGATCATCGCCTCGGCCGCGGCCAGAGGAACAATCAGCGCCGCCAGTGCCCAGTCCATGCCCAATTCGTATTGACCCCGAAACCAGATGTCGTAGGGCAAGAACACCGTGTTCGTCGACCAGGCGATCAGGCGATCGGCAAAGATAAACACAAAGTAGAGGATGCCGTAGATGAAATAGGGCCAGGTCGTATACGCCAACTGCGACATCTGGTTTTGATGATGCGGCCGCCGTCTTTGGTACCAATGAGGCTCTTGCGCAAGATCACGATACTCACCACTACGGTGACCACTGTGGCCGCGAAGATCCCGACCACCTGCGCCACCACGACCGGAAATCCGTGCGTCCACATCAGATAGGCGATCAAGATGGCGAGGGCGGTGACCAAGGTCAAGATGTACTCCCGGCGTAGCACGTATAGGCCCGAGAACGACAGCCAAAGCATGGACAGCATCACCGTGTAGATGCACATAAACAAAACCAGCGAAATCGGCATCAAGGGGAAGATGGTGTCGAGGAGCAATACGGTGAGGGCGACGATGACCGAAAAGACAAAGCCCCAGCGCATGATCAGGTACATGGTGCGCTCCACCATCGACGTCTCCTGAAGTCCAACCAAAAGGTAGTAGGTGTTGGCCATCGCCTGCGAGAATCCGCCGGTGGCGATGAAGCTCAAGAAAGTGGCCAACGCCAGCGCTGTGGCCTGATAGACGCTGAAGTAGAGGTAGGATGCGACCGAGATATGCAACAAGATCATGCTGAGCACGGATACAGCCATCGGCAGTGCGAAGGTGAACCCGTGCAGAACCTGCCGGATGGTCTGCACCAGAAGCACCGACAATGGGATCTCCACCTTGGGTGGAATCGGTTGGCTACCAACCGACCGCTTGATGTCCAGATACATCTGCTCCGCCAGCTCAAACACGCTGGCGTAGCCAAACGCCGACTCGACGCGCTGGTCGGTCCAGCCGGTGGACTCAATCACCGCCGCCACGTCCATGGTGTCCTGAACGTCCGGGTTGGCCTCCATCACTTGCCGCATCAGGCGCTCGTAGCCATCGTCGCGGCCCGGAGCCAGGCGACGAGAGGGCAATGGATGCAACGGCACAGAGTGGTCCATCGCCACCATCGGTCCTCACAGGCAGACATAACGGCCGCTTTCGAATTCCCTGGGAGGGCCTCCCGATCCTGCATATCCAGGCTCAAGGCGGGCTGTTCATGATGGCGCTTCGGCCGCTGGCACGTCGCGATCGCCAGTTACGGGGTTCATCGCCTTCCCCGCTCGCCACTTGGTCCAAAGGTGATCGGAACCACTATATAGTAGACCACGGCTAGGCGCCGACTGATTGATCAGACCCTGAGCGCACCGGGAGGTGATGGGATGGCACGCAGACCGATGGTCCTTCTGGCGACCGAAGGGACCTACCCGTTCCATCCCGGCGGCGTCAGCACCTGGTGCGACACCTTGATCCACCGGATGCCAGATGTGGATTTCATCGTCTTCGCTGTCGCCATGAACCCTTATGTCAGCATCCGCTTCTCGATGCCCAGCCACGTCCAATCTGTCGTCACTATTCCGTTGTGGGGCACCCAGGACCCATCAGAGCATCGGCAAGACGCGGCCTTTTCGCAGATCTTCTTGCGCAAGCAACGGACAACGGCCGCCGAAATTGAGCGCCTGTTTATCCCACTATTCGACCAAGTCCTCGCCCAGATGCGGGCGAACGCTGAGGATCCTGAGGTGGTGGGTGAGGCACTGGCCGGTCTGTACAGATATTTCCAGGTGTACGACTACCAGATGTCCTTTAAGAATCCGGTGGTCTGGGACCACTACCGCGAGTGGGTGGTCGCCGCCGCTGCAGACGGTCTGTGGGACTCACCGACGGTCTTTGAGGCTGTCCAGTCGCTGGGCTGGATCTACCACTTCTTCACCGTCCTAAACACAACCCTTCCAGAGGTGGACCTGGTCCACTCGTCGGCTGCGGCCTTCTGTGGTATGGCCGGCATCGTCTCCAAGATCCAGTTCGGCTCGCCTTACATCCTCACCGAGCACGGGGTCTACCTGCGCGAGCAATATCTCTCGGTCGGACGTAGCAACATGTCGGGCTTTGCCAAGCGCTTCTTGATCTCGCTGATTCAGACCATCGTCC
>JAJZKY010000506.1:4142-4460 GCA_021803885.1 Planctomycetota bacterium | reverse complement strand
ACGCGACGTGGGCCGGCTCAAGGTCGAAGCCGCTGCATCCTGCCTTTGCGCCCATAACCCTGACTTGACCCTCGAGATGCTGCCCGTGCGTCTGGCTCCCGCGGCCCTGGAACAAGCCGTCCGATCGGTGAATCTGGTCGTTGACGCGAGCGACAATTTTGAGACCCGCGATCAGGTCAACCGAACCTGCCATCGCCTGGGGCGGCCACTCGTGAGCGGCGCCTGCATCCGCTACGAAGGGCAGTTTGCGGTGTTCGATTTCCGTGATCCGGCGAGCGCCTGCTATACCTGCCTTTATCCGGAACCCGATGTACCGGG
>JAJZKY010000506.1:0-4132 GCA_021803885.1 Planctomycetota bacterium | reverse complement strand
ACGGTGGAGGTTGGTCTCATCGACCCGGTCGAAATCGTTGAGCAGGAGGGTTCCGACTCCGGCACCGGCGAGATAGAGGGCGACCGTGCCACCGAGACCGCCGAGCCCCACGAGGAGCACACGCGCCTGCTATACCTGCCTTTATCCGGAACCCGATGTACCGGGATTTTTCGAGAGTTGTTCCGTGAATGGCATTTCTGGCCCCGTGGCTGGGATCATCGGAAGCCTCGAGGCCCAGGCGGTCCTTGATCTCCTCCTCGCGCACCCGAGTCCCTGGCCAGGTTTTCTGCTCCGGTTCGACGCGACCCACGGCACCTTCCGGAAAACCCGTCTCGTACGGGATCCGGGTTGCCGGACGTGCGGATCCGGCCAGCCGGAATCCACTTCCGGACCGCCGGGATGAGCGCATTCGATCGGCACAGGGACCCCCATCTCAAGGTACGGCGTGGCAATACCCACGAGCTTATCGAAGTACACGACCCGGCGCCGGACTTCCGGTGGACGTGACAGCAAGAGGTATAGTGATGTTCAAGGTTAGTGAACGACTGAAGGCCCACGGTCCTGAGGGGCCACCCGAAGTGGCCACTGGCCTCGCGCGGAATTGTGGATCATGCTTCGTCATGTCCGGCTCGTCTCGTAAATGTGGTGGAAATTCAAAGTGGGTGTAGCCTCCGAGGGGTGTTCGACCGAATGGAGCAGTCGGTGCCGCGGTCCCGGGTACGCGGGACTGACGGGGACAGCTTGGAGCTTCACAGTGCGTTGCTGCCGCGCGACCCGCGCGGATGGCCGAGGCGTACCTGGCGGCGGGGGCAGGGAGACTTCGTGGCGTGGCACCGCTGCCTACCGCGCGATGATCAATGCTGAGATCGCCGATCAGGCGCTCGTCCGCTGACAGGGATTCCTCTACCCGGGACGGCTCTCCTACCCCGGAGTGACCCAGAGCCTTGAGGAGGGCGTGGAGTGATGGTTCATATGCCTCAACAATCTACCGATGCAGTGGAAATCGATTCGGATGACCCACGGGATCGAGCGGCTGCACGAGAAGTTCACGCAGCGCATCAAGACCCCTGGGCGTTGCGCGCAATGGGACCGATCACGCTGCGCAAGGTCGATAGCGGCGAGAGGCTTCCCGTGCAGCCCAACGCACTTGACCTCACAGCCCAAGCCGTGCAACACTTAATCGGTCTGGAGATGAACCCTCAAATTCAACCGAGTTCCGGACACAACCTGGACAGGTAACTAGGCTGCGGGGAACTGCGGGCACCCACGAACACGCACTGTCCATCTTGAACCACGATTTGGAGAAGTGACGATTTTGCTCGAATTGCAGCCGACCCTCATCGGCCCAAATATCAAGCTGCGACCGCTCGTCGAAATGGATTTCAATGCGCTCAAGTCCGCAGCATCGGATCCCCTGATATGGGCCCAGCACCCGGATCCCAGCCGCGGTACCTCACTGGGCTTCGCAGCGTTCTTCGACGTTGCACTGAAGTCAAAGTGTTGCCTGGTCGCCGTAGATCGCGCATTGCAGTCTGTTATTGGCTGGTCGCGTTACAGCAACTACGAGCCGGGGAAACGGATCACGATCGGATATACCTTCCTCGTACGCAGTCATTGGGGCTCTGCAACAAACCCCGAAATAAAACGCCTGATGCTTCACCATGCATTTACGGACGTGCCGGAGGTTCTATTCACAGTTGCCCAGCATAACTTGCGATCACGCCGTGCCGTCGAGAAACTGGGCGCAGAGCTTGTGGGACAGGAAGAGACGCCGCGGTGGGGCCAGATACATGTCATCTACCGTCTGACGCCCACCCTTTGGGCGTGCCAGTCTGTTGCCGAATACGGGCCGCAATCAGTGCCATGAATGCAAATCGCCACACCGCGGTAGGTTCGTCTTCAACCCTGTCAGGTTGCACACGCTCACGCTCGATCACGGCACGGAGGGGGCTGAGCAGCACGGATCACCCGGCCCCCTGGGGGCTACCGTCTACTGGGCCTATGCCACCGATTCGGGAAACGGTGCACGAACACCAATACTCAGGGGCGGGTCCGCCAGTACGTCCCCAAGCACAGGGATCTGAGAACGGTCACCCGGAAGGAGCAGGGTCACGCCACTAGGCGCCTCCATCACCGCCCCTGAAAGCGACTGGGCTTCCGAACCCCCGATGAGATATGCTTCCACACCAGAACTTCACTCGCGGTTGCACGTCCCACTTGAACCCGCGCTCAATAATTACAGGAGAAAGATCACAATGGAGCCCGGACTGAACAATGACACGTCAAATTTCGAATGGCTGCGTTAAGGAATATCGATCTTATTGAGGCACCATCCAACCTCGGCCTCAAACCGCCCAAACCCGGGAAGCAACCCGGCGTGCGCCATGCTCCCGATGCCCTCGCAAAAGCCGGGCTCACATTAAAGCTGCAGTACTCCTCACGTCGTCGTGTTGCCGCACCCACATATCAAGCGGACGAATCTCGCGAGATCAATATCCGAAATGCCAAATCAATTGCGGCCTACACCGAGCAGCTTGCCACTGAGGTAACCCGATCGTTGATCAATAAGAGATTTCCACTGATGATCGGAGGGGATTGCAGCATCCTGCTGGGTCCGGCCGTTGCCCTGAGACAAAGAGGAAGATATGGCTTGCTCTTTATTGACGGGCACACCGACTTCTTTTTACCGGAACAATCGTCCACGGGTGGAGCAGCTGGCATGGATCTCGCTCTGGCCACGGGGTGGGGCCCTGATTTGTTATCTAACATCAAGAACTTGGGGCCCTATTTCCGTACGGAAGATGTTTTGCTTCTCGGCAATCGCGATTATTCTGAAAGGCCCGTTGCCAATATTCCTAAACCTGAGCAGTCAGGAATGGACTATTGTGACCTAGACAAATTGCGCGCCGCGGGTGTTGTTCCTGCCGCACAAGCACATATAGACACCCTCAATCAAAAGCCGACAGACGGATTCTGGATCCATTTGGACGTTGATGCGCTTAACGATTCAATCATGCCCGCCGTGGATTCACCGCAGGCAGACGGTCTATCATGGGACGAAATCACCGCAATCCTTGGGTACGCGCTCAATACGGGTCGGGCGATTGGAATGGAGATTACAATTTTCGATCCTGACCTGGATCCCGATGCTTCGCTCGCAACGATATTGTCCAGCCAGATTGCAGCATGGCTGAGTTGATCCTCGTTTCCACTCGCTTCTCGAGAAGTGCGACCTGGGGAAGGGGTTCTTCGAGCCGGTGCACAGGCACCTCCAAGCCCGAGGCATGGTCGATGCCACGATCCTCTCGGCGGCCTACTCGACCCAGTACCGAAACCGGACCCGTGATCCCGACAGATACCAGATCCGGAAGGGACAACAGCGGTATTTGAGGATGCAGACTCATGCCGGTGTCGACTCGAAGACCCAACGGGTCCACAATTGTGCCGCTGACGCGCGGGCAGGCAGTTTGCTCATGAATATCGGGGGCACTTCCGACCGTCCTTAGGACTCCGGTCTGCGTTTTTTCTCGATCAAGGCATTGAGGAGCTGGGGACTCGCCTGACCACGGGTCGCCTGCATCACCTGCCCGACAAAAAATCCGAGCAGCTTGTCGCGTCCCGCACAGTACTCAGCCCACTGCTCCGGATGAGCAGCAATGACGGCGTCGATCACGGACTCCAGAGCGCCCGTGTCGCTGAGTTGCCGGAGGCCTTTCTGGTCGATGACGGCATCCGCTGTACCCCCTCCGCCCCACATGGCTTCGAAAACCTCTTTCGCCATTTTTCCGGAGAGCGTTCCGTCCACGATCCGGGCGAGGAGTCCGGCCAACTCGTCTGCGGAAACCGGCGCCGCCTCGATCTCCAAGTGATCCCGATTGAGCCCGGCCAGAACCTCGCCCATCACCCAGTTGGCCAAGATCTTGGGGTCGAGGGTGCGCGCCCTCATGCCGGTCTCAAAATAGTCTGCAAGCGCGCGGGACTGGGTGAGCACGGTCGCATCATAGGCACTGAGCCCATAGGACGCCATGAATCGATCCCGTTTGGCGCGTGGCAACTCGGGCAGGCTCGGGCTTGGAGGTGCCTGTGCACCGGCTCGAAGAACCCCTTCCCCAGGTCGCACTTCTCGAGAAGC
>JAJZKY010000505.1 GCA_021803885.1 Planctomycetota bacterium | reverse complement strand
AAGCGTCTGCACCACTTCGGTGGAGAGTTTTTCATCCACAGCGCCGGTGGGTGTTTGCCAGTGGCCCAGTGTGCGCGGAATGGTGAACAGCGGCTGCTGCAGCGGCGTGGGTGTTTTTTGAATGACGATCTTGAGTTTCCACTGAGCCCAAATGACGGCCACAATGCCCAGGGCCAAAATGGCGGCGGCCGCCAGCACCGAGTTAAGATTTTGGCGCTGCCGGGTCGGCGGGGCAAATGGTGAGTTGATGGCGGCGGTGCTCATAAGGCGCCTCCCGTATGGCTTGGTGATGGCGCCGTGTCGTCGGAGGCGTCAACAAAAATATGATCCAGCACCCAGGCAATGCCAAGTTGCATGAACAGCGCGGGAATAAGCATGAGCATGCCCAGGCTTTCGTGGGTGCTGCCCCGCGCCCATTCCGGCCCCAGTGTCACCAGAAAAACGCCGGTGAGCGCCACGCGCAGGGCGTTACATAAAATGGCGACGGGAATGGCGCACAAGGCGAGAAATATTTTCTGCCACATGGGACGCGTGGTGGTGTACGCCAAGGCAATGGCCAGCGCCAAAAAAGCCGTGAGGCTGCGAATGCCGCTGCAGGCCTCGGCCACATCCAACGGAAACCATTGGCCATGATTGAGCACGCTAATTTGCGTGGCGCTGCGGGTGGCGCTGATGTTAAAAAACGGCAGAATATGAACGCCCAGCCACGCCGCGAGAATCTGCAGTTTGCCGGTGATTTTGACATAAAGCGACTGCGGCGGATTGATCATGAACAGCAGATAGGCAATGGGGAGCCACAGGTATCGCATATGCTCCCAGCCGAGGATGAAAAGCGCCAGGCCCAGCAGCACGACCAGCAGGGTAAGGTGCGAAAAAATAATCTGGCCGGTCGCCAGAAACAGCACCTGGGCCCCGACGCCAAACACCAGCACGGCCAGGCCTGCCCAACTGCGCTTCCAGGGCAGGGCCTTAAGCTGTGACCAATTCTGTACTATGAAAAAAACACCCACGCCGCTGCAGCAGCCGCTGTTCACCATTCCGCGCACACTGGGCCACTGGCAAACACCCACCGGCGCTGTGGATGAAAAACTCTCCACCGAAGTGGTGCAGACGCTTGGCACCACCCATTACCTTCTACGCGAGTATGTAAACACGCACTGGCCCGTCGGCAGCCCTGGCTCGACCATTAAACTCAACATCAACTATTACCCCACCGCCTTCGCCACGCCGCATGTGCCCAACGTTTGCTGGCAGGGAGCCGGCCTTAAAATGCAGCGTATCAACACCATTACCATACCAGATGTACCACATGACAACGGCAAGGTCACCAACATTCCACTGCGGTTTCTCTCGTTCGCCATTCCCGAAGGCGGCTCCGGCGATATGCCGAGCCTGGGCAATATCAGCGGCGAGGGCGCGGACGGCGAATATCTCAACACCGGATACACCTTTCAGGTGGATGGCCAATACGTGCCCGACCCCGCACAGGTCAGCGAGTTGTTCTGGCAGGCACAAAGCAAATACGGCTATGACGCCAAAATTGAGGTGGACGTGCTAGGCTCTACCACACGCGAACAGGCAAAACGGGCGATTATTTCGTTCCTGCGGGCGGCCCTGCCCGACATTGAGCGCACGCTTCCCAACTGGCAGAAACTCAACGCATCGGAGAAAAAAAGCCCGGCGACCGCCACGCGGCCATAGCATGCGGGGTGACGCTGCGCCGGCAACGCAAAACAGGGCGGTGCCGGCGACTGAAATTTAACTTAACCATAACAGGAGACGGCTGCGGCGGTCGCCTGAAAAAGGATTGAAAGGACACGCAATGGCAAAAAAAGTCAATACCAGGTTCCTGGCGTTTTTGGTGGGAGCCGTGATTCTTGTCGGCGGCGGCATGACGGGGGTATACATCTGGATCGTTCACTACGAGCATGACCCCGCCCGGCTCGAGCGCAAAGCCAAGGAAGCCATCGCCGCCAAACACTATGTAGCCGCCGTGCAGGCCTATCAGCAGGCGGTGGTAGCCGCCATGCACAGCCATAAAAATGCCCTGGCCGCGCGGCTGGCGCTCGACCTGGGCGACTTACAGTACAAATATTCCAATCTGCATCGCAAGTGGCTCAACGGAGCCGTCAGCGCCTGGCAAACCGCCGTGCACGTCGTTCCGACCGACATGCCGGCGCAAAATCGGCTCCTTAGCTTCTACAAAAAATATGCTGACTTTGCACCCGAACCGGCCAAATGGCGCATCCTGCGCCAGCAAGCCGACACCATCGTCAAACTCGATCCAAAAGATGCCGAAGCTTACGAATTGCGTGGGTGGTCACGCCTCAACGAAATGACCGGCCTGGTGGCCATCACCGATACCCGCTTTCAAACAGCCGCAGACGATCTTAAAAAAGCCGTCGCACTGGATCCCAGCAATGCGCAGGCGGTGTTTCGCCTTGCGCAAACCTATCGTCTGCGTGCAGCGGCCGAGCACAGCCAGCATCTTATTACCCGAGTGCAGGCCGACAAACTCGACAAGCAGGCGCTGGCTCTGGTAGAGGGTTTTGTAAAAAAATATCCTAAGAACGTGCAAGGCTGGCTCAATTTAGCCCAGGTTTATGCCGGCGATAAATCCACCTGGCCCCAGGCCAATGCCGCCCTGGCCCAGGCACAAACGCTGGCCCCCAAAAGCGTGCTGGTGCTGCGCACCCGATTTGGCCTTGCTACGCTCCAGGGAGCGAGTTACCAGCAGCAGGAGTCGCTGCTTAAGCAAATTCTCGCCTTGGAGCCTACCCATACTCAGGGCTATCTCGAACTCGGCCAGTTTTATCGCCAGCATGGCCACTACAACCAAAGTGTCAAATACCTCGAAGCCGCCAGGGCGCATCCAACGCCCGGCGGCGGAATGGCCGCCATTAAAATCCCTTACTATCAGGCCGGTATTCATGCCGCGCTGGCCAGCGACTATCTGAGCCTGGCGCAAGGCCAGCATGGCGCGCAACGCACGGCACTGTTAAGCAAGGCAGAAGAGAATATTCACTGGGTCGCCAGCCGCAACCCGCACAACGCGTGGGTGCTCGTGCACACCGGCGAACTGCAACTGGCCCGCGGCCAGGTAGCCGACGCTTTAACCTCCCTGCAGCAAGCCGAAACGCTGCTTGTGGTTGGCGCATCGCCGCAGCAGAACAAGCTTTGGTTTCAGGACAAGCAGCTTCAGGCCCAGGCCTACGACTTGCTGGGGCAGTCGGGGCTGGCCCTGAAACAGCTTAACGACATTCTCGCCAAATTTCCGGGCGCGGCTCAGGTACAGCTTGCCCGTGCCGGTCTTACCCTGCGCGAACACCCGCATACCGCTCTGGCCGTCGCCAATCAGGTACTGGCCGTGTCACCGCAGAACCCGGCGGCAGTGGTCATCAAGGCGCAGGCTCTGGCCGCGCTCAACGATCCCAATACGCTTCAGGCGTTTCTGGCGCATCGCGACACTTCCAGCAACCTGCAACTGGCCCAGCTTAAGGCTCAGGTGCAAATGCTGCGGAAGAATTACGCCGGTGCATGGGCAACACTCAAGCCCTGGGTTGTTAAAACACCCGCCATGCCCCAAGTCGTACTGCCCGCTTTCGAGGCACTGCTCAAACTCAACCGCCGCCTCGACGCGGCCTCGGTTATTCGCCAGGCGCAAAAGGCCCAACCAGATTCACCAGAGTTCATCATGCTGGCCAACCAGCTTGCCAAGCCCAATGCCCAGCCGCCGGTCATTCACTTTGGCTCTTTGGGGTCCAATACGCTGTCCATTGAAATACCGGGCATGACCCAGGCGGCGGCGTATCGCCAGGCCATTGAGTCCATACCCGACCCGGTGGTGCGAGCCATTCAGCTTGCCCAGTACGACATGCAACAGAAAGATTTTGCCGGCGCTAAGGCCGCCCTGGCCACCGCTGAAAAAATTAAGCCCGACAGCCTTCCGCTCCTGCAAACCCGCTTTCAGCTGGCTCTTGCTGACAAAGACTTCACAACCGCCGGCCAACTCGTGCAGGTGGCCACCGCCAAAAACGCCGATGGCGTCAATGGTGCTCTGTACCACGGTCAGTTACAACTGGCTCAAAAAGACTATGCCGGCGCCATCAGCACGATTACCGCCGCCCTCCAGCAGAACCCCAACAATGTGGCCCTGCTCACCGCCTGCGGGCTGGCGCAACTGCGAACCGGCGATGTCACCGCAGGCGTTTCTTCGCTAAGCCACGCCGTTGAAATAAACCCCGGCGACCTTTTGGCTCTTAAGGGCCTCATCAGCTTTTACCTTGAAAACAATTCGGCCGCTTCCATCAGCCGGGCCGCCAAACTTGTTGATCAGGCTCTAAGTTACGCTCCGTCCGATCCGCAGCTCCACCAGTGGAACGACAACATTCAGGACCTCTACGGCCCGCCCGGCCCGGCCATCAAGCGGCGGCTCGCCATCCTTAAGCGCAAAATAACCA
>JAJZKY010000504.1 GCA_021803885.1 Planctomycetota bacterium | reverse complement strand
CCTTGGTGTATTTACTGTTAGTGTGGCCCCCCATTTTCGAAGGGGTTGCCAATGCCACTCAGAGTATTCTGGTCCGCTGGGCGGTGGGAATTCTCACGTTGGTTTCGCATCATGTCCACTGGTTGCGTCCCGTCCAGGCCCAAACCTTCGGGACCTTTGCGGTGACCTACCATAGCGCTCCCGTGTTGGTTGTCGTAGCCCAGGCTTGTAGTGGCGCGGATAGTTTGCTGGCAGCAGCGATCGTGATTCCGATGATTTGGTTTTTGCTTCACGGAGCCTGGCCAAACAAAGCGTGGTTAAGTGGGGTTGCCTTGCTGGGTGCGCTGGTGCTGAACTGGATCCGTTTGGCTATTATCGTAGCGTGTGTCCATGTGGTGGGGCCCGGCATTACCTTCGCGTACATTCATCCCGTCTTAGGATTTGTTTTGTTTGGGTTGTTAGCGGTCGGCATTGGACTGCTCTTTCGTCCATTTCACTTGAGTCTGCCGCTAGTGGCAGCGAAACGAAACCCCGTACGTCCGGGCTGGGCGCGAATTGTGACCGCGACCGTGATGGCTGGGGGCGTATTACTTTTGATCTGGCCGCTCACGGGATTGCCCAAAGGGGCTTTCGGCAATCCGAAGCCAGTGGCTCAATTCCAAGCCCGTACATTTCTTCCGGCATTGCCCGCTTTCCACCAATATGGCATCTATTATGCCAACGAGTCGTCGGTACTCGGCCCAGGTTCGGCCACCGAAGCGGACGCTTACGTCAATAGTTCAGGGTTGGGCGGACAAACGACGGTGGAAATGTGGAGTACGCCCAACGCCGGGGCCCTTGCTACCTACGGATTTCATGCGTGTCTCCTCTATCACGGGGATGTTCTCACGGCAGTGCGGTCGTTTCAGTTGGTTCCTGGGGTACTGGCTGCAGCCTATGCGGTCAGCCTGCCGCCGGATCATGTCGGAGGTCGGCGGACGACCTACGTAGACATTGAATGGAGCGACGCCATTTTGGTCCATGGATCGGTCCGATATCTTCGCTGGTCCATTGCGACGTTCCCCGGTCAAATTCCTTCGTTACGCGTACCTGCCGCTGCTAGGCACCTCGATGCGCTGACCCCGGTGGAGGCCATGATGGCGCCTGCGTCTCATGGCATTTGGACCCCGTCAACCTTGCAGACCCGAACGGTCTTAGCTTACTTAGCGAGTGAAATTTTTCATCGCAGTTTGCATGGTCCGTCCCGTAGTCTATAGACCGTCACGCGGCGAAACAATGCCCTTGGCCACAAAGGAGAAGATGGATGCTAAACCTCACGACCTTACCTTGGGATGAGATGACGGCCGTCGATTTGATTGATGCCTGGCCGACGGACGATCCGATCGCGGACCATATCGATTTATCGGCGGCCTCGCTGTTGGCACCGGACGTCGCCCGACGGTGGGGGCTACTACCGTTTGGCTGGGAAGATGGGTGCCTTTGTGTCGCCACCTCCAGGAACCTATCTCAAGAAGCACGAGATGTTCTGCAAGCCTTAGGATCCACCCGCCTCTATCGAGCGCCCCTCGTCGATATTGCGATTGCCCAATCGGTCGTCTACCCCTACGGTCGGGGCAAGGATCCGCAGCGCTTTGGAGAAATTGCAGTGCATCGTGGCCTGTTATCGGTCGAGGGGCTGCATCAAGCGCTACAAAGGCAAAGTGAGGCGGGCGGACGAATCGGGGAGGTCTGTTGCAGCCTGCAACTGTTAACCGGTTGGGAGATTGCGGAAGTACTCAGCCAACAAGCGCATTTGCCTCTGATGGAACTTTTGCCTGAGATTGCGGCAGATCCCTCCGCATGGGCGTCCGATGTGGGCTGGGAGTTTTTGTCGCCAGCAGAATGGCGGCACTATCAAATGGTTCCGATTCGAGTCACCGCAGAAGAAGTGGTGGTGGCGGTGGTGGACCCGCAGGAATCCAAGGGGCGGGCATTGTTAAGTCGCCAATCGCATCGCCGAGTGACCTCAGTGCTCACAGGACCCCGCGATGTGCAAGCTGCTCTGGATGCGCATTATCGTGCGAGCGATTTATTCGCCAGTCAAAGCTTGTTAGCCACCACACGTCCTGAGGATTCCGCCAACCAAACCACCACGCGGGCCCAACGGCTGGGGTTTATGGCCCTGTTCGCCGTGTTTATTGCGTTGGCGGTCTGGCATTTTGAAACGGTCGTGGCGGTCGCCAGCAGCCTGCTGGTGGTGAGCTACTCCGCCCTAGTGGGGCACCGTTTATGGATGATTCAGCAGGGGACCACCAAGAGCCACGAACTACAGTTTACCGCGAAGGAATTGGCGGCGTTGGATGACAAACAGTTGCCGATTTATACGATTTTGATCCCAGCCCGCGACGAAGCGAGCATGCTGCCGATTTTAGCGCAGGGATTAGATCGACTGGATTATCCCAAAGACCGCCTCGATGTCAAATTATTATTGGAAGAAGACGATGCCGACACCATTGCCGCGGCCTATGCGGCCCATCTCCCGTCATACATTGAGGTGGTCATCGTGCCCGAAGGGGAGCCTCGCACTAAACCCAAAGCGTGCAACTACGGCTTGCAGCGAGCCCGTGGATCCTATGTGACCATCTTTGACGCCGAAGATGTGCCAGACCCGTCCCAACTAAAAAAAGCTGTCTTGGCCTTCCAACGAGGAGATGCCGGTCTGGTATGTGTGCAAGCCAAACTGTCCTATTACAACGCCAACCAAAACTTGCTAACGCGCTGGTTTACCGCCGAATATGCGGCCTGGTTTGATTTGTTCTTGCCGGCCTTACACACGACCGACATGCCGATCCCCTTGGGGGGTACCTCGAATCACTTTCGGACGTCGGTCCTCCGGGATCTTGGAGCTTGGGATCCGTTCAATGTCACGGAAGATGCCGATCTTGGAATTCGCCTGTATAAAGCCGGGTATCGCACCGCGGTGCTGGATTCGGTGACTTACGAAGAAGCGAACTCGGACTTTGTGAACTGGGTGCGTCAACGTTCTCGCTGGATCAAAGGATATTTGCAAACCTGGCTGGTGCATATGCGCCACCCTCTACGCCTTCGTAGACAACTAGGCCGAGGCGGATTTTGGGGGTTTCAGTTGTCGATTCTCGGCACGCCAATGATGTTCATTCTGAATCCGGTGTACTGGTTTATTACGTCGCTGTGGTTTATGACGAATTGGGGACTCATTCCTCATCTGTTTCCTCCCGGAATCTATTATCTCGGCATGCTCAATCTGCTCGTCGGCAATTTTGTCTTCACCTATCTCAATGCCGTCGGTGCAGCGAAGCAAGGTCGGTGGGATCTCGTGCCCTATGCGCTATTGACGCCAATTTACTGGGCCATGATGTCGTTAGCGTCGTGGAAAGCTATCATGCAACTGCTGACGCGGCCGTCGCATTGGGAAAAAACGGAACATGGCTTAGTCAATTGGGCGACGATAGACGTCCCCGGGTTGGATACCACCGCTCCATCTTCCGAACAGGATAGCGCTTGACCGTCATCCATTGGCTGAACCACAAGGGAGGTGAAACCACAATGCGAGGCATTTGGGCGGTCATCGTCGCGGGCGCCATCGTGGCAGGGGTGCTCCTGGTGGTCATGGGGCTGTTCTGGATCATCGAGTTGGCCCCATTGATGGTATTTTTTGGCATCGCGGTCGCTTATGGGGTGCTGTCGTCGAATGCATCCACAGGGAGGCGAAAAGCGTTGCAGTCCGCTCGAAATGCGGCCATCGAAGGCGCTCGAGAAACGCTTCGAGTGCGCCAGTTCCCGGCGACTACGGATCAATCTCCGTTAGATCGGTAAGACGATCCCTGCAGTTCCGTGTCCAACCCGCGACGCAAAAAGAGGTTTCGTTGTCGGATGCGATGCACTGACCGCCGCGATGGCACCAACTTTTAGCTAAAGTGCGTGACAAAAATCGCCAAGTATACGAAAAGGAGCATTGTGATGCCAGTGCGATCGAAGGGTCCTTCCGGAAGGCATGCTATCTTCAAGGTGGTCCTGATTAGCGCGGGAATTGTCGGCTTTGGGATTATGGGGATCGTCAGCTTTCATCCGACGGCTGCCCGGTCGACCGCGCTGTCGGATCTTACGGCTAGTCGTTTTCAAGCCGCCGAGCCACATCCCGTCTATTTTGCCCCCAGCTTTCATGCCGCTTTTGTGGGGTTATTTAAGAATCGTAGCGTCTTTGCCCTTCCCTATATGGGGGCCTCCGACAGTTTTTCGGTCAAGGTCATTTCGTCCACCGAGGGTATGGCGACGTGGGTCTTTCCCAAGATGGTAAATTCGGGCACGCCAGTGGTGCTATGGGAGTATCCGAATGTGTTGCCGCCCGTGGCCTCCTCTGACACCCGGTTTCAGATCGGTTCAGCCAGGGTGAATTCAGGACAAAATGCTGATGCCGTGTCCATTAAGTTCCCATTACCGCCGGGGTGGCCGAACATCCACGCG
>JAJZKY010000503.1 GCA_021803885.1 Planctomycetota bacterium | reverse complement strand
AAAGGCCCGGCAGCATCACTACACCCTCTCGGCACGAGGATGCTTACCCAGCCACACCTGTGCAATCGGATTCCATCTCCCAAGCATCAGTGGCCGCCGCCAAGGGAGCCAGGCAAACAAGAGGTGGCGCGGCAGGCGAACTCATCCTGCAACCTGATGCTAATGGCTATATTGATGTTCCTCGACCTGCACTATCGATATCCCACCAGTCCACCAATCGATGCACGACGATTAGCTTCACGTCGTTCTTTCATCGTTACCCCGCCCGGCGGCAGCAGCAGGGAGATTCGTTAACAATCCTCAGCGATCAGTGCAGAATTTGTAGCTTTTTTTCGCGCTTGCCCGGCTCTACATCTAAGAGGAAGGATGTCCTAATCGAATCGCAGCCAGCAAAGATCTCAAATGATACCCGCAAAACCGCAAGCAAAGCCGCACCGGACCCGCTATCCGTCCACAAATGCCAAGGGCCACACCATCTGGTATCGGAAGGCGAGCGACATCAACTCTTCGGCAATCGCGCCGTGGCACGGACTCCCGGCGGCTAGCCGCATGCCTGGCAAGCTGATTCCCGCCGTCGTCGATTATGCAAAAGGGCTTCCAACGCGATCGGTTTTGGCTATTTCGTAGCCCCTCAAGGAATCATTTGGAGTACCGCGCCATCGGAGTATCATTTGGCTAGCTCGTTAGAAGGATATTCAGCGATGACAGAGCCGCAATCCCCATCGAGAACGCTGTGTCTCGACCGCAAGCACCCACTGGCGATCCGGTGGATGCATTGGGTCAATTTCCCTGTGCTCTTCATCATGATTTGGAGCGGCTTGCTTATCTACTGGAACGATTCAGATAACGCGTATCGACACCCGCATGCGGTCTATCGAATTGGCATAGGAAAACTCACAGTGTTTCGCCTCTTTCCCGACTGGTTTTGGAAGGCGATCAATGCTCCGTATCACGTCACACAGGGCCTTGGGCACCATTTCTTCTTCATGTGGGTTTTCGCGGCGAACGGGATTGCCTATGTCACCTTTCTTGCCATATCTGGCGAATGGCGCTTTCTGATTCCTCAGCGCCGCAGCCTGCGTGACGCTGTACAGGTCACTCTTGTCGATCTCCATATCCGTGAAGGATTACCGCCGCAGACCAAATACAACGGAGCGCAACGCATCGCCTATACATTGGTGATTCTTATGGGAGCAGGGATGTTAATCACTGGGCTCGCCATCTACAAGCCCGTTCAGCTCCATTGGTTGACCTCAATGCTGGGCGGCTATGAGTTGGCTCGCTGGGAACACTTTTGGATCACCATGGGTTTCGTTGGCTTTTTCATCGTCCATGTGGTCCAGGTCATTTTCGCGGGTTGGAATAACTTTCGCAGCATGGTGAGCGGTTTGGAGATCAAGAGCGCAAGGGATCTCTCGGTCGAATCCGAAAGGAGGTCATGGTGATAGAAGAGCGCGGCGAGCGCAGTCCGAAAGCCTCCGGTCCAGCAAGTGATGCGGATACAGCCGGGAAGAAACCGCCACCTGCCGCCGCGTCCGGCTCGGGGGATACGCCACTGCCTAGCGGCGCGCCGCCGGGTATGATCGAAGTTCCATTCGGCGTTGCGCGTGACGCCGCGGTTGCATCTGAGTCCAGCGAGGAAGAGTCTTCGAAGGCAAAAGCGGTATACCACGCCGACCCGCTCTGCGCGCAAACTGTCACGGATCCCGTATCGGCGGTGAACGATAAGATGGATGAGCCTCCTCCCGGCTCCGAGGCTGAAAGTGACTCCGTCCTTGCCCGGTCGCGACGCCACACGCGGCGTTCGTTTATGGCCGCGTCGTTGGCTGCGGTGGCCGGCTACAGGCTCTATCGGTGGCTTGACACTCTCCCTTCTGTAAATTGGCAACCAGAGGGTTATCGCAAGGCATTCGAGCTCAACGCTAAAATCTCTCAGGCTGTGTTTCATGATCGCGCGCTCTCCCCGACCTATTCACTCTCCAAGGCAGAAAATCTGAGAGTGAATGGAGTCTATGGACTCAAAATGATGCTCCAGCCCGCGAGCTATCGCCTGCAGCTTGTGGGTTCCTCAGCCACACCGGCTCACCCGCAGTACGTGCCCGATGTTACGGCATGGCAATACATTTACTTTCCGGAGAAGTCGGCAGAGGACCAGGGACACGACGTGAAGACGCCTCCTGCGTCTGCTCGGACCTCAGAAAAAATGGCTCCTGCCGGCATGATTGACCAAGTCCGAAAAGATGAAGATCGCAGCGTACGGATGCCTCGCGGTAGGGAAGAGGCCGGTGAGAGTTACTCCACGCTACCGGTTGGAACTCCTGGGCTTCTTCTGCGCATGGAGGAGCTCCTCGAGCTGCCTCGTTATGAGCTCGTAACGCAGTTCAAATGCATTGAGGGCTGGAGCCAGATCGTACATTGGGCCGGGGTCCGTATGGTCGACTTTATGGAGGTCTATCCACCGGCGACGATCGATGGCCGTGAGCCGAGGTTTGTCTATATGGAAACCCCGGATGGAGACTACTACACGGGGTACGATCTCGATGCCTGCCGTCATCCTCAAACTCTCCTCGTGACAGAAATGATGGGTGCGCCGCTGACGCAGTATCATGGCGCACCGCTTCGTCTGCACATGCCGATTAAGTATGGGTACAAACAGATCAAACGGATCGGCCTGATCAGCTATACCAACGACAAGCCGGACGATTATTGGACCAAGCTCGGTTATGACTGGTATGCAGGGTTGTGAAGATTGAGCTTGGAAAGGTCAGTGCAGAGGATGCAACTTGAGGAATGTAGTCTGGGTAGAACTGAAGGCGTGTCAGATGCGAAGAATCTGTTTGAAGATTGTGCATGGCTGTATGAACTGTGCCGTGAATATCTGTTTCGAGACCACACTGAAAAGATTGTTCAGTCACTCTTCTCCGCTGGCTTGCTGCCCCAGCCAACGCAGATATTGGAGGTGGGCTGTGGCCGTGGCTTTTACTCCCGCCGGTTAGCGCCTCGATGTGCCAATCTACGTCTTCTCGGTGTCGATCGCTCCTCACGAATGGTCTCTTCTGCACAGCGTCGCGCCGTAGCGGACAACCTTGCGAATTGCCGGTTTCTTGTCGGCGATGCAGAGGATCTGTGCGATTTCGTGGCCCCCTCGACGCTGTTATCAGCTCCCGGCTCCTTCTTGTTGTCACCAACCCGAGGCGCGTCATCTGCCAGCTCTTTAGAGTGTGAAGCCCGGCGGGACCCTATTCCTGGCTGAGCCGACAGCCCGCATCAAGACACACCTTCCGCTCTCGGCCATGCGCCTGGTCCAAGCCCTCATGCCGCCATCTCGCCGTCTCACCGGCCCTTGGACTGCAAACATTCCTGCTTCACGTGACTTTCGCGATCTCGTCCGATCCCAACCTTGGTTTAGCTGCTTTTTTGAGAGGCTTGGCGACTATCAATGCTGCGTTTGCAAAAAAGATCCCAGCGAGCGGGAGTCGACGGAATACCATGCTCTTGCGGCGGTTGCAACTGCCCTTGGTGAGTTAAGGAGGGCTCGATAGTGCCATATCCGATTCTCGACCCGCAATGGCCGGAAGCGTCTTTCGGTTCCACCTGCGCTTTGGCTATCATGGCGAAGGCGCCGTCTGTCTCGTTGACTCGGACTCGCCTACCCTACCGAGTGAGGCTCTTATTACCGCTATCCAGATGTTGGAGAAACAGGGCGAGCGGATCATCCTTGGACCTTCAAACGACGAGGGCTATTACCTGATAGGAATGAAGCAGCAACACCCCGAAGTATTTGTTGATATTGCTTGGAGCACTTCGGCGGTGCTTGGGGAGACCATGGCGGCCGTCGAACGCATCGGCGCTGAACTCATTACATTACCGCTCTGGTACGATGTCGACGACGCAGCGACGCTCTCGACGCTTCAGGACGAATTGCTTCATCATCGGCTCCCACCCTTTGCTTCGCTGAATGGCTTTTCAGTCCCAAGCACCCACGCTTTTCTTCGGCGTCTGGATCTAAACTTTAACCATCTTGCACTTCCAAGTTGATCTTGCCCACATGAAATCGGCAACCTCGCGTCGAAACCGATCTCCCGGCCCATGGTTCACAAATACGCTGCTTTTCGTTCTCGGCTGTGGCCTGCTTGCCTTCACAAGACAGCTCATTGTTGAGTCTCATAGATATGTGATTGGGTTCTCAGGTGTCGCGGGGTGGTCTCTCTTGTTATTTGGACTGTCGGCAATCGCCGTTCTTTGTCTCCCAACCAATCGTCTTACCCTGCCACTGATTCTTTTGTTTGGCGTGGCCTTTCGGATGGTGACCCTTTTTCCGGCGCCATTTATGTCGTCCGATATCTATCGGTACGCCTGGGACGGTGTGGTCCAGCATGCCCACATCTCTCCTTATCGATATATTCCGGGAGATCCGGCGCTCGCCTTCCTGCAGCACTCGCACTCCTATCTCTTCAAGGCCGGGGAGTTGGCGC
>JAJZKY010000502.1 GCA_021803885.1 Planctomycetota bacterium | reverse complement strand
GGTCAACTGCTTCAGCAACCCGTTCTCCCCGATCAAATCCTCCGGCCTCTGGTAACCCCCCCCCAGCAGCCGGTCGATCAACTCCTTGTCCATCTCCATACGATCTCCTCTCCCTCATTAGAAAAGATCGTTTACACAAAATGATTTACACCCTCAAGTATCGATGGCACTGCATCTTGGTAGACTCATCGAGTGCGCCGCCTCATTGTGAATGCAGACGACTTCGGTCTCACGGATGGCATTAATCGCGCGATCATCCATTTGCATCAATTGGGCGCGCTCCAATCCTCGACACTGATGGCGGCTGCTCCCCGCTTTTCTGAAGCAGTCGAGTTATCCACGCAGCACCGCTCACTTGGAGTCGGGTGTCATATCATGCTGGTGGATGGCTCGCCGGTTGCAAATCCAGCAGCCGTTCCTACCCTGCTCGATTCCACCGCCAACCGTACCGGCGAACCCCGCTTCCGGCCAACTCTGGGAGCATTCGTCCGCGATCTTACTCTGGGCCGCATCGATCGAGCGCATATCGAGCAGGAAGCCATTGCGCAAATCCTGCGGGTGCAACAAGCCGGTATCTCCGTCACCCATGTCGACACTCATAAGCACGCGCACATGTTTCCCACAGTTCTCGATGCAGTCATGCGCGCCGCGAAAGTCTGCGATGTCCACGCCATTCGCAATCCCTTTGAACCCTCGTGGAGCGTGAAAGCCACTCCCGATGCGCGCGCCATTCGTACATTGCAGGTTCGCCTGCTCCGCAGCTTTCGCCACAATTTTTGGAAGCTCGCGCATGAGCGAGAATTTGTCACAACGGATGGTTGTCTGGGAGTGGCAGCTACAGGAATCCTGGAAGAGACCGCGCTCTGTGCCATATTGAACCGAATGCCCGAAGGAACGTGGGAACTGGTTTGCCATCCCGCCTACATGGACGCAGAACTGCACGCGACTCGGACGCGTCTGCAGCAGTCCCGCCAGGTAGAACTGAATGCCTTGCAAGCGCTCCCCGCGATGATCGAGGACTCTGGTTCGCCGATCCAGGCCATCCACTTCGGTCAGTTGATTCCATCCGCCAGGTCAGCCTCATGTTGATATTTAAGTAGCGGAATGTCTTCGAGGCGCATCTACTGAAAGGCGAAGAGCGACCCACATATGAAAATCGGCATCACCTGTTACCCAACCTATGGCGGCAGTGGCGTCGTGGCCACTGAACTGGGAATCGAACTAGCCCAGCGCGGCCATGAGATTCATTTCATCTCCTATGCGCAGCCATTTCGCCTCAGCGGACGCGAAGAGCGGATCCAGTTTCATGAGGTCCCGGTCTCGAATTACCCGCTGTTTGAGTTTCCGCCCTACTCGCTGGCATTGGCGACACGCATGTCGGAAGTGGCGGAATACTACGATCTCGATCTGCTGCATGTCCACTATGCCATTCCCCACTCCGTCAGTGCGATGCTGGCCAGGCAGATGCTCGCTCGTAGCGGTCGTCGACTTCCTTTTGTCACCACTCTGCACGGCACGGACATCACCCTGGTTGGCGCCGACCGCGCCTATTTGCCGATTACGAAGTATGCCATCGACGAGAGCGACGGCGTCACGTCCATCTCGGAATATCTCCGGTGCCAGACGGTGGAGACCTTCGGCACCACGCGGCATATCGAGGTGATATCCAACTTCGTCAATTGCGACATCTATCTGCGCGATCCCATCGCGAGCGCGACGATGCGCGCACAATATGCCGAACCCGGGGAAGCCGTTCTGGTTCACCTATCGAACTTCCGTCCGGTCAAACGAATCCAGGACGTAATTCAGATTTTTGCCGGTATCGCTCGAGAAATCCCGGCCAGGCTGCTGATGGTAGGGGATGGCCCGGAGCGTTCCTCTGCGGAATGGCTGGCGAAGAGTCTGAAGATCAGCGATCGCGTCCACTTCCTCGGCAAACACGACCAGGTCAATCAACTGTTGCCGGTGGCCGATCTGATGCTCATGCCCAGCGAACTGGAATCGTTCGGTCTAGCTGCCCTGGAAGCCATGGCCTGCGAGGTTCCCACCATCGCCACGGCTGTGGGTGGCGTGCCGGAGATGATTCAGAATGGCGTCACCGGCCAGCTGTTTCCTGTGGGTGATGTGGATGCCATGTCACATGCGGCGGTTGCATTGCTCAAGGACCGAGACCGATTGAAAGCAATGGCCCTGGCCGGCCGCCAGGAAGCGCAACGGATATACTGCGCCTCCCGCGTCATTCCAAAATATGAGGCGTTTTACGAATCGGTACTGCGCGCTTCCGTCAGGTAACTGGTTCCCGTATTCGCGTGGGTCAGCGGAATCGTCAAAATGACACGCGTGCCCCGGCCCGGACGGCTGAGTATTTCGAAACCAGCCTCTGGTCCATACAGAACCTGCATACGTTCCCGCACATTCCGCATCCCCACACCGGTACCCGCCTGTAGCAGTCCGCTGCGATGGACGGGCGCCCCGGTTTCTGTCGGCATCCCCACTCCGTCGTCTTCCACGGTGATCACCAGCTTGTCCTGCAGCAGTCGGCTGCGTAGAGTGATGGTGCCTCCACCCATCCGCGGCTCCAACCCATGCTTGATGCCATTTTCGATCAACGGCTGCAGCAGCATGCTGGGCACCAGAATCTCCAGCGTTTCGGGGGAAATGTCCTTCACCACGCGCAGCTTCTCGATGCCGAACCGCACCACTTCAATATCCAGGTAATCGTCGGCAAACTGCAATTCTTCGCGCAGCGGCATCAGGTCGTCGCGGTCTTGCAGCAGAACGCGCAGGATGCTGGCCAGCTTCACGATCAGCTCCCTCGCCAGTTCCGGGCGAAAGCGCACCAGCGAAGCGATGGAATTGAGCGTATTGAAAAGAAAGTGAGGATTGATCTGTCGCTGGAGTGCATCGAGACGCGCGTCCATCAGCAGCCGTTCCTGCTCCTTCAGCTTGCGCTCGATGCGGATGGCATTCCAGATTTTCAAAGGGATCCCCACCACCATGGGTGCGCAGAGAAAAATCGCCAGAAGCAACCACCAGCTGTTGGAGTGCAGCGCAAATAAACGGCGTGGGTACAGATGCGCGATCCAGTTCCGCATCATCTGCATCCCCAGAATCAGCATCAGTAGCAGAACCTGTCGATCGACGCGCGGGCGCATCAGATTTCTCCGGATCCAGCGATAGATGCTGAGATCCACAAATGGAGAAAAGGACCAGATATCTTCTTCCGAGACAAACGCACGATAGGTGCCAAAGATCAAGGCAACGATCAGATTGAACGGCAGCGTAAGATATTCGCGATGTAACACTGCTGGGATGGCGAGGAATGCCCCGGCCAGGATAGCTGGGCCCGTGCCGAGCAACAGCGCCACCAGAATGACCGCCTCAAACGAAATATCGGCAGCCAGAAAATTTGGAACTACGACGCGAACCCAGACTCCCAGCGTGAGAGGAACACAAATACAAGCCAGCAATCCCAGCATCTGCCGGGCGCTGCGTCGCTGGCTCAGTAGCAGATCCTTGAAAACTGTCGACCGCGCGAGCGCGCTGGAAACCGCGGCGGCTACGCCCAGTTTGATCAAAAGCGTGATCAGAATCAGCTTGGAGTCAACCACGGTTTCACTTTACTCCGCCCGCACGACGAAGCGTAGGGAAGAATGCGAGTCCTATAATCGAACTATGCCATTTGAAAGTGTACGCAAAGCTGCCGAAGCCGACTTCCCTACGCGTTGGGGCCATTTCCGCATCTTCGGCTTTGTAGGGACACGCCCGAACCGGGCTCCCGAACCAGGGTGTGAACCGAATCCCTCACAGAATGAAATGGTGGAGGAAATGGTGGCGCTTGTCATGGGGGATGTTTCCAGCGCGCCGCCGATTGTCCGCATCCATTCGCAATGTTTAACCGGGGATGTGTTCGGTTCCCTGCGTTGCGACTGCCGTCTTCAGCTCGAATTGGCATTGCGCACCATCGCCGACGCCGGCGCGGGCATTCTGCTATACGAACAGCAGGAAGGCCGCGGCATCGGCCTGATGCCCAAGCTCCAGGCCTACGCTCTACAGGATAAGGGCCTCGACACCGTCGAGGCCAATGAGGAATTGGGCTTCAAGGCGGATTGCCGCGCGTTCGAGCTTCCCGCCGAAGTTCTCAAGCTCATGGGCATCGTGGAGGTCCGCCTGATGACCAACAACCCCGAGAAGGTTGCGGCCCTGGAGTCGGCTGGCATTCGTGTCGTCGAGCGAATTTCTTCGGCCGTCGAATCGCAGGAAAGCTTTGAGAAATATCTTCAGGTCAAGCGCGACAAGATGGGCCATCTGACCGACGAAGTGGAAGCCAAATCTGCAACCTTCGGCGCTCGGTAGGATTGACCATGTGCACTCGCCAGAAGTGACCCAGGGCAGGAGGGCAGGAACAACATTGGGAGAGGCAGGGATATATAGAGCATCATCCCCCGCCGAAGGCGTGGTTGCGGGGTGTGCTCCGGGTACTGTGTCAAGA
>JAJZKY010000501.1 GCA_021803885.1 Planctomycetota bacterium | reverse complement strand
AAGCGTCCAATCCGGGCACTGTATTGGAATATTGACTACCGAACATACAGGCATCCGCTGCCGAAAGGGACCTTATATTTCCATGCGGAGTTTAACCAGGCGCAGCCAAACAAAGGTGTGAATGCCACCAAGAACCTGACCGGAAAGAACAACTATGTATGGATGACCGCGACGGGCCATGGACAATATGTCGGCGTGACCATGTCGGTTATTCAGAATCAGGATGGATGGTGGGGCGAAGGCGACGATATGTTTTTCGTGGACGGGGCAAAGCTGCCGTCCATCGAAGGAACAGGTTCAGAGGATTACTTTGAGGGTGCATGGGGCTTTGGCAATAAACCATTCGATTATTCGACCTATGGCCTACCCGTCGCGGGGCAGCCGCTGCAAGGAAGCCGATGGAGCATGTACCGCTTCCAGTTGGATCAGCCGATACCATTTACTAAGTCATTCAAAGCAACAATCGAACATGGAACAGCAAACAATCGTTCGGATAACTTCTACTCGGTGGCCTATTGGTACCAGGGAGCGCACTTTAAACCAATGCCTCCGCTGCCCCCTGTGGAAGAGAGAATTCCGCGTTTGCTGCCAGTTGAGAAGTGAATGAGGTTCAAGCACATCGAGCACACTGTCAAGCCAGCGCCACAGCGGCAATATTTGTCCTGACACGATGAATATCGTGCTCGTGATTCTGTGGTTGACAGTGTTTAATCGATGCCGATATATTGCCACATATGGTTATTGAAGAATCTCTTTGATCGCCTGACTCCTGAGCTGGCGGGGATATTCAGAAAAGCAGGGATGCAATTCATCGAAGGTTTGAGGATTCACCTGGGGCCCATAACGGGCTGTCGAATACTGGCGATCGCAGGCAGAAGAGGATCACGATCAACGGAGGGTCCTGATTGTGAAATCAGGTCGGGGATCGAATCTTCGGGGCTCGCGTAGCGATATATCAAGGTAAATGTAAGGCATGGGGGGACGAGGTGCAGAAGCGATTCATACCTTTGGGATTGCTCTTGTTTATCCTGCTGGGCCGTGTTGTTTCGGCGCAGCCGCTCGGAGCGTCACAAAAGGTTTTTCAGGTGGGCATTTTCGATGGTGCTTCTAATGAGTTTCGCTCTGGGCAGCCCTCCGGGCCGGTCGATATCAATGCAGACAGCGCCAACGCTGCCGCGTACTGGTATCGAACCCAGCCTGCTCTGAATCCCGGCTCCGCCGCCGATGCCGGTACTGTCGAAGCGACTGCGCCGCGTAACATCGATTTCAAAATCGATGGGCGTCCTGCTGCGGCCTACAGGCTACGTATAGCGCTGCTGATTGAGAGTCGCAGTCTGCCGGCGCTGCGCATCTGTATGGATGGCAAATGCGGCATGTTTTTTCTAGATTCGCCGCTGGATGCGACGCTCGGAGATTCCGACGATACATTCGAGTCTGTACTGGCGCCTGCAATGGTCAATTTCAGTTTTCCCGGTCGCGATCTGCATACAGGGCGCAACGTGGTAGCACTGCAGGTAATTGGGGATGGCGACGGCGTGAAAGCGGGGGCGAGCCTCACCTACGATGCAATCGATCTTCAAAGCGTTCCGCCATCTCAGCTATCGCCACAGGCTCGCGCAGCGGTGGTGCCGACGGTGTTCTATTATGGTCCCGCTGACAATCTACAGGAACTTATCGATGTATATGTCCATAGCGGGACAGGGTTCGACCGTGGCGGCCAACTGGACCTGATCGTCGATGGAAGGCATTACAGGCAAAGGCTGAAAGCGGGGGCGGCCTTTGGAGAACAAGAGGTTGAATTTCGAGTTCCGGAGTTCATCGCTGATACCACAGCTGAACTGGACTGGACTATTGGCGATCACCGCCACCATGCCACCTTCAGGATTACTCCTAGAAGAAAGTGGACGCTGCTCGTGGTTCCACATATCCATCTGGATGTTGGCTACTCGGATTATCAGTCCAAAGTGGCAGCTATTCAGGCGCAGGCAATCGATGAGGGGATTGATTTCGCGAAGCGTTATCCCGGTTTCTGCTACACCATGGATGGATCATGGGCGCTTGATCAATTTATGAAAACGCGTACGCCGGCGGATCAGCGACGTGCGATTGCAGCCATGAAGAATGGCCGGTTATTCGCTCCTGCCGAATATGCGGAACTCCTCACCGGTTTTGCTTCGACTGAGGCTCTCATCCGATCACTTTACTTCAGCGCAAATTTTAGCCGGCTGCATGGAACTCCATTCAATTACGCCAATATCACCGATGTTCCATCCTACTCCTGGTCCTATCCGTCGATTCTTGCTGCTGCCGGCATTCATTATCTTATTGCTGGCCCCAACGGCCATCTGACGCGAGCTCCTGTACTGATACAGGGGCGACTGAACGAGGACTCGCCATTCTGGTGGAAGGGACCCGACGGCAGCAAAGTCCTCTTTTGGTATGCGCGCCACTACTGGGAGGCGGGAATCCTGTTTGGTGTTCCGCCTCATATGAATGCGGGGCGCGCAACAGTCCCTTTGTTTCTGAAGGCCTATCAGCGACCGAGTTATCACGCCAATGCGGTGATCGTCTATGGTACCCAGCAGGAGAATACGGATCTCTTTCCGCAACAGGCCCGGCTCGCTGCTGAATGGAATAGCCACTATGCCTATCCGCGGATCCAGTACTCCGGCTTCTACAGTGCCCTGAAGGAAATAGCAGCGCAATTCCATGGGAAATTTCCAACTGTAAGCGGAGATGGCGGTCCTTACTGGGAAGACGGGATCGCTTCAAATGCAAGATATGCCGCCATGGAGCGGCGAAACGAAAGTCGGGCGCTTTCCGCGGAAAAGCTGGCAACCCTCACTTCTCTGGTCAACCCGCGCCTTGCTGCCGATAAGTCAGATCTCGATCGCATGTGGAAAGACATCGTTCTGATGGATGAACACACCTGGAATTCACACGACAGCTATCACGATATGGGGAGCGACGAGAACATTCATCAGCAAAGGGCAAAGGAGCTCTATGCTATCGATGCGCGGAGACTGGGCTTTTTCATCGCCCATAACAGCATGGCAAGCCTGGCGCATTCTATACCGGTGGGGCGTGGCAATCTCATCGTGTTCAACACCCTTAACTGGATGCGCAGCGGCCTGGTAACCATGGATATTCCGCGGGGCAGGGAAATCATCGATTCAACCACGGGCTCCGTCGTTCCCTTCGAGATACTCCGCCGACAGAAGGACGTCTTCCATGTGCGGTTCATGGCGCCCAGCATTCCTGCCTTCGGCTACAAGGTATTTCGCTTGCGTCGATCGCCGCTGCCTCCGCCCCCTCAGACGGAGCAGGGCACAACACTGCAAAGCCCTTACTATCGAGTTGTGCTCGATCCTTATACGGGGGCAATTCGCAGCATTTACGACAAACAACTGCACCGTGAGCTTGTAAACAAGCAAAGTCCATACCGCTTCGGGCAGTATCTGTATGTGTCCGGTGGCGATCGCAGGCCCAATACGTTGCTGCAATACCGAACCGTCCGGCTGGAGCCTCAGCTTACGATCACGGGTGCACACGCCGGACGACTGCTATCCGTGACGCGCACACCCTGGGGGTGGGATGCCCGCATGCAGTCCACAGACACAAATACACCCACTATTACGACAGATATTCGGCTATTCGATAAGGAAAAGAAGATAGAAATCGTCGATAACATCGACAAAATTGCGGTGCGCAGTCGTGAGGCCGTCTACTTTGCCTTTCCCTTCGCCATGAACCATCCTGAATTTCGGTACGAGATTCAGACGGGTGTCGTCGATCCAGCCAAAGATATGTATCCCGGTGCAGGGCATGAATGGTTCAGCGTCCAGCACTGGGTTTCGGTTCAGCAGGATCATTTGTCCGCTGCGGTGATGCCCATGGATGCATCTCTGGTCACACTGGGAGACATAGACCGTGGCGCATGGCCCGCCGCCTTCGGCAAACGTCCTGGCACTATTTTCTCTTATGTTATGAACAACTACTGGAGCACCAATTACAACGCTGAGCAGGGTGGCCACATGCGCTTCCGGTACGTCATCACTAGCTCGGTGGCAACTAATGACGCGTCGCTGAGCCGCATGGGCTGGGAGGAAGCTACTCCACTGTGTGTGGACACTGTCACGCATCAGGACAGAGCTGTGACGCCGCCACCTGGTCTGTCCTCTCGGCAGCGGAGCTATCTGAGCCTCAATGATCCTGATCTCCTGGTTGAGGATTGGAAGCCTGCGGAAGATGGCGTGGGGTCGATTATGCGATTCCTTGATCTTGGCGGAACCACACGGCGAATCAGCGTGCGCATGCCATCGTTCGATCTAGAGCGTGTGCTGGAAACCGATGCCGTGGAGCGGAACCTTTATCCCTTGCCGCAGGATAGTCCGCATAACTTTCATTTCGAGATACACCCTCACCAGATAGTAACCGTGCGAGTGGAGACAAAGCCAGGCGGAACGCAGGTGCCGTGAGACTCCGTTATGCCTGCGC
>JAJZKY010000500.1 GCA_021803885.1 Planctomycetota bacterium | reverse complement strand
ATATCTTCTCCGGTCAAAATGGGAGTGGGACTGGCTTGCTGAATCTCCTTCAACAGATCCGTGTAGTACCAGGGAATAACATCCTCCATCCATTCCAGATTGAATTTCTCGTACGCCTTGCCCAGGCGAATGGCAGACTTTACGCCAATATGGCCGAGATGATCCATCGACAAGGGCATGTCATAGCCGATGTTATCTCGCACCGCGGCAACATACTCGCACAGCCGATCTATGCCTTTGTCGGTGACTTCGGTGGCGAGAAAAGGATGAGGTTGCTCGTGCAACTCCCACTTGTCCTGACCGGCAGGCCGCATCACCATGCCCGGCATTCCATCTAAAACGTTGATGCCCAGATCCATCTTCATCCAGGTCAGGCCCATCGCCTTGCGTTCTTTGGCGCGCAGCCCGTACTCTTTCGGGTCCAGCGATTCCGTGGTATCCGCGTAGATGCGGATCGAATCGCGCCACTTGCCGCCGAGCATCTGGTAGACAGGAATGTTGTAGACCTTGCCTGCAATGTCCCAAAGCGCCATCTCGACCGCGCACACACCACCGGCCTGGCGGGCGTTGCCGCCAAACTGGGCAATCTTCTGAAACAGGAAATCAATGTTCAGAGGATTTTCGCCGACAATGCGGCTCTTCAACACCATTGCGTACTGCGGACCGGCGGCATCGCGCACCTCGCCGAGGCCGTAGACGCCTTGGTTGGTGTCGATGCGGATGAGAACGCAGGGGCTTGGACCCGGTTTAACGACGACCGCATAGCGCATGTCTGTGATCTTCAAAGCCGATGGGCTGGAGGCTGGATTCACGTTTTTGATTGCAGGCGCTGCGGCCTCTGCAGTCCGGCCAAGAGCGCTGCCGGCCAGCACTGCCAACGACGATTTGAGAACGCTGCGACGGTTGTAGCTGGACCTGCCCTTGCCAGAATTGCTCATAGATTCTATCTCTCCTAACTTTGCAATCCATCCTACTACCACGCCGGCTTGGATCGAGCCTGCCTGGACGCGGAGACGAGTCTGTGGAAGAATTCAAGGCGCAAACAAAATGCAATTCATGGAGCCGTCAATGACGAAGCCCGATCTCTCGCGAAGAAGTCTGATCAAGGGCCTGGTAGCGACAGCCCTGGCGCCCGCGTTGCTCAGGTTCGCGGCCTCCGCACAGGCTCAGGAGAAGCCATGGTGGCTAGGCGATGGCATGCCGCAGGAGAGTGCCGATACACCTAAGATTGCCTGCGGCATCAATCTTTCCGGCGGCGTTACAGACGCTGCCATTCGCGGTGTTGTGCAGTTGGGTGTGTATCACGTGCTGAGCGGCGGTCCGGCGCTCCCCTGGAGGGCGAGCGATCTAGAGCTCCTGGTCGACAAGCTCAAGGCAAACGGTGTGACACTGGGCAACCTGATGATCGACGGCTTTCCCAACACCGTCTATGGCCGGCCGGGGCGGGACGAGGAGATCGAAAAAGTCAGGCAGTCGATTCAGGCCGCGGGACGGGTGGGCATCCCGGTCGTCGAGTATAACTTTTACGCGCACCGGGCCATGGAAGGTTATTACGAAGAAGTGGGCCGTGGCGGCGCCGGATTGACAGGCGCGGACTACGACCGGATGAAGGACCTTCCGCCGCTCCCCGCTGAGGGCGCGCACACCCTGAGCGAGATGTGGGCCAACATCACTTATTTTCTCAAGGCTGTGATACCGGTTGCGGAAAAATCGAACGTGCGGATGGCCCTCCATCCCAACGATCCGCCCTTCCCACTCAGCCGCGGTTCACAACAGATCATGGCCACGCTGGACGGGTGGAAGCACCTGATCACGATTGTCGATAGCCCGGCCAATGGGATCACGTTTGATTGCGGGGTCACCAGGGAAATGGGCGAGGACCCGGTCGCGGTCTGCCGCTACTTCGGCTCCAGAGACCGCATCAACCACGTGCACTACCGCAACCCCCATGTCGCCAAGCCCTACGTGAAATACGACGAGGGTTTCATCGACGAAGGCGACGTGAACATGTTCGCGGTGATGCGGGAACTGGTGAAGCTGAAGTATTCGCGCGAGCTCTATCCGGAACATCCGCGCGCCCTTGACTATGACCGCGCCCGCGGACCGATTCACGGTTATCCCGGCGGCGGTGGTTATACCGGGGACGTGTATGACATTGCCTATGCGAAAGCCATGCTGCAGGCCGCCCTGGAAGTCGAAAAATCCGGCTGATTTCTGGTATTTCGCCAACCTAATGCGAAACCTCTACCGGCATCCTTCGCCGTTACTGCTTGATCACTGTACCGTCCGGGAGACGAATCTCTCCCCAGCCGCCATTCAACCGGCTGGCCGTAAACGGAGACTTAGCAGCCTCCTTCTCGTCAACCTCAATTCCCCATCCAGGCTTCTCGCTTGCCCACAGATAGCCGTCTTTCATCTCCGGGCATCCTTGAAAAATCGCCTGCGTTCGCTCATTGAAGGCCGAGTACTCCTGAATGCCGAAGTTGTAGCTCACCAGGTCCAACGTGACGTTGGCCATATGCCCAACCGGCGAAACATCACCGGGGCCGTGCCATGCGGTTCTCACGCCAAACTGTTCGGCGAGGATTGCAATCTTGCGTCCGGGACTGAATCCACCTACTTGCGAGAGATGCACGCGGATGTAGTCGATCAGTCGTCCTTCAATCAGCGGCTGCCATTCATGCGGGTTATTGAAGAGTTCACCCATGGCGATCGGGGTGGCGCAATTCTGCCGGATCTGCTGGAAGTAACCCAGATCTTCCGGTGAAAGCGGGTCTTCAAGAAAGAACATTCGATACTGCTCGGCTTCCTTGCAAAACTGCACTGCCTCATTGGGTGTCAGACGCTCATGCATGTCATGGAGCAACTCGACCTCGTCGCCCAGTTCCCGGCGGCAGACATCAAGCAGCTTCAAATTGCGGCGCATGGCATAGGCAGGCTCGAAGACCGGCTGATCGTGGAGAGCCTGCGGGCGTTTGTCACTCGACTGTGCCGCGCCATAGCCTGCCATCCCGGGAAGCTCCACCTGAACGCGCACGTGACGGAAGCCTTGGTCCATGTACTTCTTTGCGCTCTCGACCACATCCTGAAACTCAGCGCCGCTGGCGTGGGCATAGCAATCGACGGCCTCGCGACATTTCCCGCCGGCGAGCTGATAGACGGGCATTCCGGCTTGCCGCCCCTTGATATCCCAGAGTGCCTGATCGATGCCGCTGAGAGCATTGTTCAGCACGGGGCCGTTCTTCCAATAAGAGCTGTCGTAGCAGGACTGCCAGATGTCTTCAATCCTGTCGGTTGTCTTATTCAGCAGGAAGGGCTTGAGGTACTTTTCAACCGCGGGCTTGACTAGGTCCGCCCGCTGCGTAAATGTGGCGCAGCCGTAGCCATAAAGTCCGGGCTGATCCGTGGTGATCTTGACCACCGTCAAGCGGGCATCGTCGGGTTCGCATTCAATCACGCTGATATCTTTGATCCGCGGCTGCGGGGTTCCCCGCTTGGCGCGCGCAACCTGTTCCTCTGCTTCCACGTAGCGGGGAACAAGGGCGAGCATCCCCGATCCTGCGATGATCTTCAAAAAATCACGCCGATGTGGGTACATTTCTCAGCCCCCCGCAATTCACTCTACAACCTCGTAAGGCATAAGCCAAAGAAGTGAATCCCAGCAGGGTTTATCTTCAGCTTTCAAGGCGACGAGCCAGTTTACCACCAGGTGTCAGGGCTGACTCCGCATCTTGCATCCGTTCTTATCCCCGAGGTCGATCAAATGGGTGGCGCGTCCGCTGCCCAAACACACTGTCAATTCCTGAACGTAAAGAGGGCATACAGGTAATGCATTATGAGCACCACCTGTTCTAACCTCTGTTTATGAGTAGACGGGGGCGTCTTCGCAAGGACACCGATTACGAAACTCGTTTTCGGTGTGCCGGTGGCATCGGCATTCTTCGCGAAGAGGTTTGGTCAATGAAAAGGCTGAAATGGTTCGATACAATCTTGCCCTGCTCTTGCCGCATCGGTTCAGTGCCGACAAAGGGCGCGTACTCGGCTTCGATAACGCACATGGTACCCATGAACGCCATTACACGGGCGAAGTGAAGCCGGTAAAGTTTCGAGGATATCTGGCAACAGCAAGCGCTTCTATCGAAATCCTGAGGTGCTCAGGAGAAGCTATGAAGACTAAGGTGTTTCACGACGGATTTGAAGGTCATGTACGACGCTCCCTGGAGCGTGCCGCGAAGCGGGAAAAGGGGAGCGGATCGAGGCTTCGTGAGCAGGTCAATCCCGGACATGAGTCGTGCAGATTGTCGAGCCTGTCGCACAGCGGTTCGAGATGCGCATTGCCGATTACGCACGCAGCGAACCTTTCGCACTCTGCTCCCACTCTTGAAGCATGCGGTTGCCAATATCGGAGAAATCAGTGTGCTCATTGATGTACACCCGCATCTCCTCAGCCGTGGACATCAGTGCAGCATCCACACGTTCTAGAATCGCCCTCACGCGTGCTGGC
>JAJZKY010000499.1 GCA_021803885.1 Planctomycetota bacterium | reverse complement strand
GTTCTATCGGGAAGCTTGGGGCGTGACCGTGTTCTACGGCACATGGGGATCGAGTCCGGTTTAAGAAGGAAGCGATGCAAAACGGCGGTGGATGCGCGGTAGGAGGGAAGACAGGCGTGCGGCAGGCGCGGCGCATGTATGCCGCCGACTATCGCTATGACTCGCTCTCCGGGTTCCGCGTGGGCATCGGTTCGAGCATCTGGCAACAAGGCAACCTGCGGGCGGGGAAGTTTGCCGACTACGGGATTTATGCCCTGATCGGAAGTCGCGATGCGGCAATTGCGCGGGCGATTGAATATGCCACCAGCGATTTGCAGCCCGATCCAAAGCTGGTGCAGCCGAACATGCCGGAAGATGATGTCTTCTTCTAAGTTATTGAAAGTAAAGGGGTTCTAAATGGCATTTACCAAGGGACGCTGGGAAGCCTACACCGCGCATACGGACGGCACGCAGTATGTGACGGCCAAGGAAAGCAATGTCATCTCCGGCACGGCGACCGCCACCAAGACGGCGGCGGGCGATTATGGCCTTTCCGTAGCGGCGTCGGAGACCATGATTCTGGCCTTTCCTCTGCCCGAAATCATCCGGTTCGGCGAGCCGCATCTGGAAGAAGTCACGCCTTACGAGCAATACAATCCTCCCACTGGGCCACCGTACACCATTGCTGGGCCGACCGCGCAATCTCCCGTTTCGGTCTTGAAGGGCGTGCAACTTACTTCCGTCGATCTGATCTACTCCATCGCGGGATTGGCGCTGACCGCCAACACGGTCGGGGTGTTCGCCAAGCAGGACTTGAACAATGCCGCGCCGTCGATCACAACGTTGCTGGCCCAGGGCGCGAATGGGATGGCCACCGGCATTCAGGCGGATCGGTATGTGACCAACGTTCCCATTCCGGCAGCGGCGCAGAATTTCATTGTGACTCCAGACACTGTGCTGACTGTGGAATGGGACTTGGATACCGGAGCGACCGGGACAGCGGTGGTTTATGGTGTTGTGTTCAACTATAACTTCAACCTGAATTAGAGGGTTCATGGCGAACCAGAGTGCGTTCAATCCGATCTACGTGGATACCGCCCCGTTTGTCTGGCAACCCAATGCTGCTGGGTTGCCCACGAAGATACCTCTCAAGATCAAAACCATGGTCTGGAGCGGATACGCGGCGGCGGCGGACACGGCGGTAGTCGAGGACGGATTCGGCAACATCGTTTGGAGAGCCGCCGGATATGCCGCCGATTTCCAGCAGGAATCTCCCGGAATCGGATGGGTCAACGGATTGCAGGTGACCACGCTCACGTCAGGCTATCTCCAAATCTATCTCGATTTCAAGGCGTGACCCATGGCCGCGCCCGCTCTCCAGCCCAGAGGCGATATCGAATGGGTGTATTCGGCCCCGTTTATCGGCCTGAATGCCGCTCTGCCTTCCATCCTTTTGCCTCCCACGGCGCAGGACATCCCCACCAGTCCCAGCTTTGCGATTGTGCGTGGGTCGATTGCCGCGCCGTGGCCTTTTTCTCTTACTCTGTTTGGATCGAGCTTGGCGGCTGGCGAGTATTTTCTGTTTGCAACGGCATCGGGATATGTTGTCACGAACCTTCATATTTACCAGATTCAAGGATCGGCAGTTCCGGCCAGCGCGTGGAGCTTGGCATCCGTCGCGTCGATGCCTACGGGAGCCTATAGTTCCACCTGGAACAACAATCCTGTCCCGTTTCTCGAAGCCAATGGATGTCTGTATTTCTCCTGTCTTTTGGGAATCTATCGCTATGCTCCGTCCAATGGGATCACCCTTTGGGGCAATGTGGATGCTTCGACCAATCTCGGCAAGGCGGCATTCACCGCCACCTATATGACCATCTTCGGGCAAAGGATGGTATGCATAGGGACAACCGGAACGCCGACCACCCCCAGCCCTATGCCGCCCATTCCACTGAATGCATGGACGATTGCATGGAGCACCGTTTCCGACTTCAGCGATACCTCGGTGGGCAGCTTCAACGTGAATCCCAATGTGGATGCGGGAGCCATCGGCGGGTTCGATGTGCTGACCAGCTATTCTCAGGGCGTGCCCTCCGGCCTAATGAATATCGGGCACAGTTTTTACATTCACATGACGCAGGGAGTGGTGGAGTGCGATCCGGCATCTTCTGGGATTGCCCCATTTACGCTGTACAACTATTGGCAGGAACGGGTTCCAGTGGGAAGTCTGATTGGGTCTGTCGCGCAATATGGAGAGTTCGGGTGCGCGGTGACGCCGGACAACGTCTATCTGTGGTCTCCCGGAGGAAACTCCGCGATTGGCGGACCTATCATGCCGTATCTGCGCTATCTGCTGCGTAACCTTGCGCTTCAGGAAACTGGCGTGACTTGGCCAAGGATAGAGAATCCGCCATTCAATGCCTCTTTTTATACGATCTATGATGAGCTTCACTATGCTTTGAGCTTCAACGCCTATGGTGTTCCGCCACAGCAGGCCGCGCCTCCCTATCCCACGCAGGCGACGGCTCCGGTATGGTTTGGAATGCTGCTCGACTACAACTTTACAACGAAGGCATGGAGTCAGCAGCAGACCCCGCCTTTGACAGGGAAACTGTATCAGATCGTCGGGCCTCCTCTGACCACGGCTACATATTCTCAGATTCCACAGCAGAACCTTCTCATTTCTGGGACGGCTGCCAGTCCGACCGCCCAGATGAACTACTGGGTCGCGGCAACGGACGTATTCAATCAGACGGTCTATGCGGGAGCGCAGTGTCAGGCGCTCGCCGCTCTCCCTCAGCCATGTCAAGTCGGGTTTCCGCAAACTCCCGTGGCGTCGGGTCATCGGCCCACCGTGCGCCGGGTAAGAATCGAATATGCATGGGACGAGATGAGTTTGGCGACGGAAGCCTCTCCGGTGAATATGGTTGTTACCTTGCAAGGAACCATCACCCAGAATACCGGACTATCCGGCGGGAACGGAGTGGCGACTACGCAGATTGTTTCCATTGCGCGCACCATTGTCCTTGAGCCTCCGGGAATCGTGTCATCGAGTGGGGCCATGGAGCCATGCCTGACGGCGACTGCCTATGCGGACATGGTGCTGAGTTGCGAGAATCCGCAGATTAGCTTGAGCTGGACCGATCCCAGCTCCCATCAGAGATTGCTGATTCACCGGGTGACAGCCATGGTGAACGATACAAAAGGGACCATGCAATGAGTTCGACGCCACTGACGACCCCGCCGACAAGACTTTCCATCGGCAAGGATTCCTGGCACGCCCGCGAAAAGATGGTGGATGGCATTGGCAATCTGAATGTGGCGGTCAATTCCTTGCAAACTGCGGTGGGCAATACCGCCGCCAACACGACCGCCATCAATGGAAACCTGAGCTTTGGGAACATTTCTGCGGGACAACCGCAGGGCAATCTGAAGACGGAGATGCTGACCGGGACGAGTCCAGCAAGCGCCAATACCGCATTCACTCTGACGCACACGCTGGGCAAGATTCCGAATGGCGCAATCCTGATCCAGTCCAGCGCGGCGGCCACGCTCTATGGGGATGCGACCGCGCAGGCATGGACGACCACAACAATTACCTTGCTCTTGACGGTAGCCAGCGTAAACTATGTCATATTGGTTCTGTAAGGAGGGAAAGTGCCAATTCTACACGGGAATGAGGCAATTGAGGAGTACAAGAGATGTGTTCCGAATATCAGTGAAACGGAACTCGCTGAAGTAATGGCGTTCGGAGATGAATTCGAGTTCGATACAACCCCCGTTGTTTTGAGACGAAAATATGTCAACCTCAAGAAAGTTCTGATGGGAGCTGGGATGGCTAAGAGCAAAATGGAAGCCAATCGGCTTATCAAACAGAATGCGGTTAAAATCGACGGGGAAAAGTATTCAGGATTTATATATCCAATATTCATAAATTCTGAAACTGGCAAAGCAAGTATCGATATTCGTGTTGGGTATCGAGAAAAACTAGTTGTTTTTGAAGAATAGCGCATGGCGACACCTGGACAGACTTGGAACCCGTTAGGCCCCATCCCCGATGTTCCGAACCTAGGGACAGTGGGATCGCTCGTTCCCTCTGTCGTACAGAAATTCGGCAACCGGCAGGACTTGAATTCGACCGCAGACGGCTCTCCCGCTGTAGTCGCCATTCTGGAGTCGGCTGCGGAACTGACGGAAACGTATGAGTTTGAGGAACTGAAATATCGCGCTCCCGTACAGCAAATGGTGCAGGGACAGAGCGAGTATCCCATCTCCGGGCTGATTGCCGGAAATCCCATCGGGGCCGTCGATATTACCAAGATGTTCACGCTGACTTTCTGGTTTCAGGGGCAGGTCAACGCAGTCCGCAACTTGAAATATCGCCGCTATCCTACAGCAGTGATGTACTCTTTCGGACTGGGCGGCATCTCGAACATCGATACTCCGCCGATCTATTGGTCGCGCTACAATAACAACATCTCCTTCGCTCCGGCTCCAGACCAGAACTATTTCTTTTTCACGATGGAGCAGTTGC
>JAJZKY010000498.1 GCA_021803885.1 Planctomycetota bacterium | reverse complement strand
CCCAAATGCGGGCGCGCGTTGACGTAATAGAGCGGCGTCGTGAGAAAAAATCGGTTCATATGCAGGCGAAAAGGCGAAGGCCGGAAGCCATGGCCCGGTCAACGGAAGAAAAGTTCAGTATAAGGCGGGATGGAATTGGATTAAGGGAGCGGGTGGGGAGTTGACGCGGCTGGGCTTTGAGCCGAACACTCCCGCGGCCAGCAGGAAATTAACGGCCATGGCCAAAGCGCCGGCAAAATTGTTCATGACCACGCCAATATCGGCCGGGCGGCCTGAGCCATTCCGATTCACTACCACATATTCATTGAGCCCTGCATGCGTGTCAAGGTGAAGTCGTGTAGCATGTGTAGCATCATGCAATCGCCGAGATGGAGTGGCTGGGTATGGATGGGACTGCTGAGCACGGTCTGGTGCGGAGCAGGATGGGCGCAAACCCCGCCGGCCAGTCTGCCACGGCGGATTCAGGCGGTCTGGCGCCGGGATCTGACCGTCAGCGCCCGGGGCTGGCTGCATCATGCCAATGTTGTGGTTTTACAGCGCTGGATCAGCCGCCAGATTCTTCCTTCGGGCGCGGAATTGATCCATCTGGCATCGGTTTCGAAACCACTGACCGATTTAGGCGCCCGCGCGCTGACGCAACTGCCCCTGGTTTACAGCGGCGACACCCGCATACTCGCGGCGCGAGCCTGGGTAGCCAGTCCGCGCCGGCTTTGGACGCCATCCCCGGATGCGATTCACGACTTCGCGATGCAACTGCCGCTATTCACGCTCGAAAGCCTGGATTTACGGGAACGGCAAATCACATTGCCCAACGTTCAGCCCGGGCGGCTGGTCATTGTAGATATTCACGAGCGGCTGCGCAAAAATTCGGATTTTCCAGGCGACGCAACCTATCTGGCCAATCGCCAGCTTTTTCCCGTAGCCTGGCAGCGGATCAAAATACTGGCGCCGGCCGGGATGCGCATGCGCTACGAGCTGGCGCCGCGCTGGACCGGCAAGGCTCCCAGCGGCATGCGGCTGCGCTTTAGCCAGAGCCGGGTTCCGGAAGGCCGGAAATATCGTTTTCTCTGGACGCATATTCCGGCTTTTCATGCGGAGCCATATATGAACCGCCGAGCCTTGCCCCTGGTGGTGACAAATTTTCAAAACTGGCGGCAAGTGGCGGCATGGTATTACCACCTGGCAGTCGCCAGCACACAGGTGACGCCTGCCATCCGCGCGGCCGCCCAAAAGATCACCGCCCGGCACGCCACGCGGAACGGCAAAATCAAAGCCCTGTATAGCTTCGTGGCGCGGAAATTTCGCTATCTCAGCTTGTCTTTTGGGGTGGGCCGGGTACGGCCGCATCCGGCCACGGAAGTATTGACCAATGGCTACGGAGATTGCAAGGACAAAGCCGCTCTACTGATCGCCCTGCTGCGCGCGGCCGGCATCCGCGCCGATTTTTTTCTGCTCAATACCCAAAATCGTTTGCTGGCCAAGGCGCCATCGCCGCGGCAATTTAATCATGCCATCGTAGCCGTGCCGGAAGCGCATGGGTTCGAATTTCTGGACGCCACGCTGCCGGCGGAGTTTGGCTCCTTACTGGGAGATGCCGGACACCGCGGCTTACTGATCCAGCCCCAACAGGGGCATTTAATGAGAATTCCGGCGCTGGAACCGCGGCAACTGGAGACGCGGGAAACAGACCAAATTCACTTTCAGGCGAACGGCAACGCCAAAGCGATTTGCGAAATCCGCTATGGACCGGCGCCAGGGCTTCTGGCGCGGCTGGCGCTGCAGTTGGCCGGAGCGCGCACCCGCGCGATGGAAAAAGCCCTGGCGCGGGCGGAATTAAAAGGCGTGCGGCTGCGGCGGTTCACGCATTCGCCGTTTTCCGATTTAAATCATCGCTTTACCATTCACACTCTGCGCAGCATGGACGGCCAAATCAACTTTCAGACCCATCCGGCAGAACTGCCGCTGTGGTGGCATATGGCCCCGCAAGATGTGCCGCACAGCCGAAGGGCACGGCACTATGGGTTAAACCTGAATGCCTTGGTGGTTCCGTACCGGCAAACCATGCGGATTCAATTGCCTGCGGAGTATGCGCCGGTATTGCCGCCCGATGTAAATATCACCACTCACTTTGCGCAATTTCACATGCGCTATGCCTTCGATGCGGCAACGCATATTTTGACGGTGCAAGGCGAACAAAGCTGGCTGCGGCCGCGCCTGGCCGCCCGACGCCTGGATGCCTATCGGCTCTTTGACCGGCGGGCGACCCGGGCGGAAAAAAGCCAGCTTCGGCTGCGGCGCATCTACGGCGGCAGTCCGGCCGAATCCGCCGCTGTCCAGCGCAAGATGTGGCGGGAGTTATGCCATGGACGCTGGGAGCGGGTGCTGCGGTTAGGCCGGCAACTTGGGCCGGAAGCCGCGTTACCGGTCCCTATCAGCGAAAATCTGGCCCGGGCACGGCTGGGGCTGAACGAAAATGCCCGGGCACTGGCGCTGTTAATTCCGCTGGCCGCTAAAGCGCCCCTGGATTTGCAAATCCAGGGGTTGTTGGCTGAGGCTGAACTGCGCGCCCATCATCTGCATCGGGCTTGGCTGGCGAACCAGCGGCAATTGCGGCTCACACCCTATAATGCCGGCGCTGAAGCACGGGCGGGGCGGATTCTGGCCGCTCAAGGACAACCCGTCGCAGCGCTGGCGGACTTTGCACAAGCGGTAAAAATCGCGCCCGGCACGCCCGAATGGCGGCTCGAACTGGGCCAACAGCAGGCGCGAATGGGAAAGAGCGCCGCCGCGCAAGCCAGCTTGATCCAAGCCGCGGCTTTGCCCCAGACCACCAGCCGGCAACAGGCTGCCATGGCGAAAATCACGCTGCGGCACCATCTGAATTCCCATACGGCGCTCGGCTGGTGCAATATGGCGGTGCTGCGGCTGGAGGCTCAGCTGCAAAAATTCCACTGGTCTCGCCTGACTTGGCGACAGTGGCAACTGACCAAAGAGTTACCGGCCTGGATTGAAATGGATGCGCGGCTGCGCCATATATCCAGACGACCCCGGGCGCTTGCGCTGGAACGCCTAGCGGTTGTCTTGCGCCCGGACCACGCCTCCTGGGTAATGCGGCTGGCACGGTGGGAGCGCCAGCGCCATGGTGCGGCAGCGGCTTTGCCCTGGGATTCGCTCGCGGCTACGATTCCGGCCGTTTCGGCCAAGGCATTGAACCTTTTAATGCGGGATTATTCGGCGCTTCCAAAACATAACTTGCCGGTCAATTTATATTTGATGCGGCACCCTGCACTGCGTCCGCGTTTTGGCGGCCTGCTCGTGCTGAGTGCAGCGGAAACTGGCACAGTTTTCAATGCCTGGGTCCGCAAGGGTCAGATTTTATCGGTCAATGCCTCAATCCGACCGTCCTATTTTCACAAACTTCAGTTGCTGCATTTCGCAGCTCCCATATTGGGCAGTCAGCCACTTAACTATTCCCTCGGAATGCAATGGACCGCGTCAGGCAAATGGCAAATTGTTCCTTTGCGCGCACCGGCTCGTTCCTCTAAAACACGATGAAATATTTCCTCATAGCCTGGGTATATTATTCACTGGCCGCGGCCAGTGCGGCCCAGACGGTTACCGTGCATGCGCGCCCGCTGCTTCAGCCCAAACTGAGTGAGTGGCAGCAGCTTTTTTATGACCTCAATTTTGGACAAGTCAGCGCGGCGGGAACCATCGCGTCCCAACTGCAGCAACAGCACCCACAATGGCCGTTGCCCTATGCCTATCAAGGCATTGTCGCCGCGCGGAAAGGCCAATGGCTACAAGCGCGGCATGATTTTATCCAGGCACGGCTGCTGCGCCTGCTGCCTGTATACCGCTGGATCCTGGCCAGCGGCCTCGCCCATAGTCCGCGCGCGGCAGACCGGCAATTAGCGATTCATTACGCGGAACAGACCGTGGCCGCGGACACCGGCGGCAATTATCGCGCGGCGCGGGAGCCGGAAGTGATTCTGGCCCAACTCATGACGGCCCCAATGTATTTTCATTATTTCGCCCGTCTTCCCGCGGCATCCGCCCGGCGGCAGGATGCGATTGCCAGTTTCGCGGCCTATCAGACGCATGATCCATTTATCTATGGCATGCTGCATCCATTCTGGGGATTGACACCAGCCCAGCTGAACCGCCGAATCATGAAGCTAAATCAAAGGCCGCTGACCTATTGGCCCTCGCTCACGGTTTGCTGGCGGCTGGCGCGTAAGATGCTGGGTGACAGCGGAAGGCTGGAAGCCTGGCGGCTGCGCTACCGGCATTTTTTGCAGCCCCGGGAAACACTATGGCCGCAGTTAATGAGGGCGGAAAAGCGATTTCCCGGCAGTCAGCGGCTGCAGCGGTTAGATGGGCGATGGCGCCAGCCGATGCTGGCAAATGCCTGGGATCAGGGTGAGCTGGCCCAAATGGAGCAAATGCTGCGCGCCGCGCCCGCTTCCACCGCTCGTTCACCGGGACTGGCCGTGTGGCAAGCACGCTGGCTGGCCGCCGAGGGGCATTTGCA